>DIVP01000148.1 GCA_002422465.1 Peptococcaceae bacterium UBA6129
CGATTTTAAGCAAGCCCTAATTAAGCTGTTGCAGTAAAAACATTTTTTATACAGGTTGATTCTTACCAGGTAATTTGGTCCTTTGTAAGTATTCTAAGAATAAAATTTATAGTACCAAGAATAGCAAGTTGAATTGACGGGTCAGCTATAGATTGACCTGTTTTTGCTTCGTAAATGGCAATTATCGTTGCAATAGCATTAACCCAAATGGTTTTTGAAGTATACCATTTTTTAATCATACTTAGATACCTCTCCTTCATTAATCTATTGAGCTTTAGATAGCTTCGTCTTAATAGATTAGATAATGGCTGCTTTTCCAATATACTATATGTTACCTAAAATAAATTAGTGAGTGCATTATATCTGTGTGAAAGGGTACACAAACGATAAAAGCACCAACACTACAATGAACTATGATAAAATTAATCAATAAATAGCAAGATGGGAATTATAAAAAAGGTTTGATATATGTGATGCACCGGAGATGAGGGGGACAGGGTTTATGAAGATCAGTTTCAGTATTAAAGGAATGACATGTGCAGTTTGCGCCACAAAGATTGAGAAAGCCCTAAGAAAAATGGAAGGCGTCGAAAATGCCGTAGTCAATCTGGCCATCGAAAAGGGTACGGTAGAATATAACCCCGAAAGGGTTGGATTTAACGAGATAAAGCAGACTATTGCCAAACTGGGTTATCAGGCCCAAAAGGTTGAAGATAAACTGGATGTCGACAAGGAGCGGGAAGCCAGAGAAAAAGAAATCAGACGTCAAAAAGCGTTCTTAATCTTCTCGGCCGTTCTTTCCTTGCCCTTAGCGCTCTTTATGTTTGCCGAGCTTTTTAAATGGACATGGGTTCCTGAAATTTTTTTCAACAAGTATTTTCAATTAGCCCTGGCTACTCCGATTCAGTTTGTAGCCGGCGCGCAGTTTTACAAGGATGCTTATTACGCCCTGAAGAATAAAAGCGCTAACATGTCTGTTCTGGTAGCGCTGGGTACCTCCGCAGCCTACTTTTTCAGCCTGGCTATAACCATCTGGGGGCATCAGATCGGTGAAATGCATGTGTATTACGAGACTTCCGGCATCATCATTACCCTGATTATTCTTGGCAAGCTTCTCGAAGCCAATGCCAAGGGTAAAACCTCCGAAGCCATCAAAAAGCTGATGAGCTTGCAGGCGAAAACCGCCCGGGTTATGCGGGATGGGATAGAACAGGAAATCCCAATTGAGGATGTTCTGGTCGGTGATCTGATTGTGGTACGGCCGGGCGAAAAAATTCCGGTCGATGGAATTATCAGGGAGGGCTATTCCGCTATAGACGAATCAATGCTAACCGGCGAAAGCCTGCCTGTCGACAAAAAGGCGGGCGATGAGGTTATCGGCGCGACTATTAATAAGCATGGCGTCTTTAAATTCGAGGCTACCAAAATAGGCAAAGAGACGGCTTTAGCCCAGATAATTAAAGTGGTTGAGGATGCTCAAGGCTCCAAGGCCCCTATCCAGAGGATGGCCGATATTATTTCCGCTTATTTTGTCCCGGTGGTAATCGGGATTGCAATTATAACATTTCTGGTCTGGTATATCATCGTCGAACCGGGCAACTTCACGCGGGCCCTCATTAACTTTACCGCCGTTCTGGTTATTGCCTGCCCGTGTGCCCTTGGCCTGGCTACCCCCACTTCGATTATGGTCGGAACAGGCAAAGGCGCGGAAAACGGCATCCTTATCAAAGGAGGTGAACATCTTGAGAATGCCCACAAGCTTGATACCGTTGTGCTTGATAAGACAGGTACCATAACCAAGGGGCAGCCGGAGGTCACCGACATTATCAACTTTACTGACATAGAGGAAAAGGAGATTCTCCTTTTCGCAGCTGTCGCTGAAAAAGGATCGGAACATCCGCTGGGTCAGGCTATCGTTAAGCGTGGCAACGAAAAATTCGGAGAAATTCCGGATGCCGGGAGTTTTTCAGCNNCCGGCAGGGGCGTGGAAGCTGAGATAAACGGCAAAAAGGTCATTATTGGAACGAGAAAACTGATGAATGAAAAAAACATCGTGATCGAAAAAATAGAAGAACAGATGAGTCGTCTCGAGGGTCAGGGTAAAACCGCAATGCTGATGGCTCTCGACGGCAGTATCGCAGCCATTTTCGCCGTTGCCGATACGGTCAAGGAAAACTCGCTCGAAGCTATCAGGGAGCTGCGGCAAATGGGGATAGACGTAATTATGATCACCGGGGATAACAAGAGGACAGCTCAAGCTATCGCGGAGCAGGTAGGCATTAAACATGTACTGGCCGAGGTACTGCCGGAAGATAAAGCTAATGAAGTGGAGAAACTTAAAGCTCAGGGTAAAAAAGTGGCGATGGTGGGTGACGGAATTAACGATGCTCCGGCGCTGGCCACTGCTGATGTAGGTATAGCTATCGGCACAGGCACCGATGTGGCCATGGAGGCTGCGGATATAACCCTGATACGCGGGGACCTTCGGGGTATTGCGGCCAGCATCGCTTTAAGCCGTGCCACTATGCGAAACATCAAGCAAAACCTTTTCTGGGCTTTGTTTTATAATACACTAGGGATTCCGATAGCTGCGGCCGGGTTATTAAATCCGGTCATTGCCGGAGGAGCCATGGCCTTCAGTTCGGTCTCCGTCGTTTCCAACGCCCTGCGCCTGAAACATTGGACTTATAAAAAACTAACTTCAAAGTAAATATAAATAATATTATTTGGAAAAGAGGTAAAAGTGGATGGAAAAGCAAGTTATAAAAGTAAACGGGATGTCCTGCAACCACTGCAAAATGTCTGTCGAAAAAGCCCTCCGGGGAATCGGGGTCAATGCCGCAGTTAATCTTGGAGAAAAAACTGTAACTTTGGAGTATGACCCGGCTAAGGTGCAGAAAGCACAAATAGTTTCAGAAGTTGAAGATTTAGGTTACGAAGTAGTTAATTAAGGGTGTAGATAAGACCGAAATAGGTGGAACTAATCAGGAGAAGTTGCCGTCAAACAATAGATATACTATATAATAGTAAAGAGAATCCTTGCCCATTGGGCATCGGTAAGTATCCAGCTCTCGTGTGGGATGTTGGATGTAAAATGGTAAGGTGGTTGTTTATGAAATTCAAAAAAGCTATAAGTGTTGTCCTGATTATTCTTATATCAGCGCTTCTTGCCAGCTGCAGAAGCACAACGCAGGATAACCCTGCGCAGACTCCTGAAAACACGAAGCAGCAGGTTACCCCGGTATACGGTGACATAACCGATCCGGTGGAGTTGGAAAAGCTCTGGCAGGAATATTTATATGACTCGATTACTACGGTAGGCAACACCCGGTTGTTCAACTCCGCCGAGGAAATAGACCCTTACTATATAGCCAAGTTTGCCTGGTTCAAATATGTCGCCGAGCATGGTGAGGAAAGCCTGGCGCTGGCCGATAAGGACAGTACCCTGCGGATCTTCCCTTTGGAAATCGTGCTGGAATACGCCGGACGTTATTTTAATCTATCCGCTCTTGATGTCTCAGCTCTTGAGGAAGGATACTATGACAAAAAAAGACAGGCCTTCCTTTTTGCCCTCGGTTCCGAACAGCCACGGCCTGCCTATAACGCCAATAACTCCTGGGGTGAACAATTGACTAAGGTCACGAGAAACAGTGATGACACGATTACAGCGGTGATGGTGCGCAACGGTCCGCCCCAGAGCGGTCGCATCGAGCTGACGAAAACGTTTAATCTGAAGCCGCGTGAAGATGGCAGCCTCTATTTTGTCAGTGGCAGGTGGGAGTACATAAATAATAATCTTGTCACCATAACAGGCGATTATCAACGATTTGACAAAATCGAGGGCTTTACCGGAAACATGGATGGCCTGTCGATGTTGGGTGAGGACGCTGGCGGGTTGATTATGGCCTATACTCCTTACAATAATAAAGAAAAGGCTGCACTGCTGCTAATCAGTCCGGAAACAATGAAGGTCGAAAAGAAACTGGAATTAGCGGGCTATGTTGAGGCGACAGATCTGCGCCGGCAGTTCGATAAAATTGTGTTATGCGGCAGCGATAAAATTATCACCATCGATAAAAGTCTTGCTCAAGTCAACGAAATCCCTCTGCCGCAAACCATCAATGCAAAAATCGCACGGAAGCCCCGTTATGACAGGAACGGTTTGCCGGATATTTTCTTTGGGGGGTATGATGTTTCCGGTGATCTCCAAAGGATTGTTTATGCCGATGAGGAGGGAGTCAAATTATTCAGTCTTGCCGACAACAGCGAAAAGCTGCTGTCACCGACAGCAGTCATCGAAGGCAGTGAGTTGATGAAAAATTCCTACCACAGGAATCCGCGCTTTGTTGATAACGGGCAAAAGGTCATCACTACGATGACAGCATATGAAGGTACTATGGGCTACACCCTGTGCGATTTGAAGGAGGGCACGGCAAAGCGCTATGATATAAGCTCGGACGGCTCGACTACAGGATTGATTCGCTACGATACCGGTTTGCTGGAAATAGGTGTATATATCCATGATCGGGAAAAGCAGACTGGTGAATACAAAACACTATTTTTAGATTTTAAAACAGGCATGGTAAACGAAATCAAGCTTGAAGAGCCGGGTGACACAGGCTATATCAGACCGCCGGAATATACCTATCTCGGACAGGACTATGCCGCTTTTATCACCAATGTCTGGGATTCGGGCGACAATGCAAACAGTAAGTTTTACCTGAATCGTCTCGATTTAAAAACCCTGCAGATAAAACCAAAGATTGTGACGGTTAAGGCTGCCCAAACGCATATCCTAGGTGTTTTAGGGGATGGGAGAATCGTTTTTTGGTATGAATTTAATCCCAGCGAAAGCGGGGTTTGTATCACCAAGTGACGCAGACCCCTTCAGGAGGTTTTATAATGTATGCTTTGCGCAGCGATTCTATCCGGCTGCTCATTTAGCGGCAAGGCTGCAGAGGGGCATATCATTTTGGACTGCGAAGAAAAAAATGGAACTATAAAAGTTTACACCATAGCGAGCTAGGTTTAATATCCTGGGTGATGCTTTGCGTGTTAAATTCAGTTAAATTCAAAGTTTCAATAAATACTGTACAAATGTAAGACGCTATATTAGAATGAAAATTAGGATCATATGAACGGGAAAATCAGGATAAAAATTGTGGATCTTTATTATTTGAAATAAATTTTTTCTTTTTTCGGACGAGGGTTGAAAGATCAATATTTAGGGCTTCGGCAGCTTCTTTTAAGGTGTTGTGTCCTTCGACTGCTTCTTTGATAAGAGAGTATTCATAGTGTTCGACCTTCTGTTTGAAATCTAGTTTCGCTAAACTGTTAGGTGTCTTCATTTCAAAGAGGTCGGCAGAGTCAGTGTAAGTGAGAGTACTTGACAGGCTTTCTTCAAAGGACTTGGGTTCAATGCATTCATTGTCGGAGATTACGACAAGACGTTCTATAGTATTTTTCATTTCCCGAATATTGCCAGGCCAATCATAGGTCAGAAAAAGCTCAAGAGTGTCAGGGGAAAAGTAGTGTGATTTGTTGTGCTGCTGATTAAACTGTTCTAAAAAGTCCATAGCTAATGGTATTACATCGTCCCTTCTATGTCTAAGTGGGGGGAGCTTAATATCGATAACATTTAATCGATAGTATAAATCACGTCTGAATTTACCTGCTTCAATTAGCATTTCTAGATTGGCGTTTGTTGCAGCGATAATACGCGCCTGTAGATTAATGGTTTTAGTTCCGCCGACCCGGTAGATTTGTTTGTCCTGAAGGGCATTAAGAAGTTTCACCTGGAGGTGGAGAGGCATGTCGCCGATCTCGTCTAAATATAATGTCCCGTTGCCGGCTACTTCAAAAAGTCCTGCTTTTCCTTGCTTTTGGGCCCCGGTAAAAGCTCCGGGCTCATAACCGAAGAGCTCGGATTCTAAAAGAGGTTCAGGAATAGCCCCGCAATTGACCTTGACAAAACAGCCATCATTATCTCTTTCGCTTACATCGTGAATAAATTTGGCTAAAAAATCCTTGCCGACGCCGGTTTCACCGAGAATAAGAACCGGGCTATCCACGGTGGCAATCTTAATGGCTTTATCATAAATATTTTTCATTATCTTGCTGCGAGTATCAAGGATGTGTTTATTAGTCTGTTTGACCGCAATTTCCTTGAGTTGGTGTTTATAGCCCAGGCTTAAAGATGTGGCATTATTCAGGCTGTTTCTTAAATTCTCAAGTTCCGAGACATCTCTGACAATATTTACTACTCGTGTGAGTTCGCCGTTAACAAAAACGGGATTGCCAGAAACAAGGCAGCTGTTGCCCTTGAAGTAATTGTTAATTGTGGAGGTAGGAGCTTTTGTTCTTAAAACCATAGCCGAAGAAGAATTCGGCAGAATATTTTTTTCCATGAGGTAGTAGACCGATTTGCCGATGAGATCATCTCGGTTCAAGCCTGATAAAGCCAGGAAGGCATCGTTGACATAGAGGGTTACGCCTTGATTGTCCGTGATGAAAAGGCCATCGTGCAAAACGTTTAACATCTTATGGAAAGTTAGTATCTGTTCATTTAGCTGATCAATCTGTTCGGAGAGTTGTTGGTATTTGGTACGGTCCCGGCAAAAAACGAGGAACTCAGTATTATTGCCGTTTTTTGTTTTGATCAAATCTAGGGAAAGAGTCTGCCCGTTAGTTCTTTCGATCGTTTCGAAGCTATGAGGTTTATTAAAACTAAAGACCTTTATTTCCGGCAGGAAATTGTAAATATACCTTTCTAACAGTCCTTCTTTTTCTTTTTGTAAAATGCTGGCGAATCTTGTGTTAATGTTTTTTATTAACAAAGTATTGTCCAAAATGGCTACCCCAAAGGAGATATCATCCATTTGTTCATAAATTTTAGAAATTTGCATAAACTACCATCCTTTCACAATCTGTCAGATACTATTATAATATGCAATATCGCAAACCGCAAATAAAATATAGGCAAAATTGCCTAGCGAACAATCATGGTTTACCAGCGCTTTTCCGCGATTTTAAAATTATTTCATAATTCATATGCAAAATTAGAAGTTTTGGGCTTCAATACCTTCAGATTCCCGGGACATTAGATTGGCATAAATATTGCATAATAAATTAACAGATGGGTTTTGTTTCGCATTCCCTTGATAAGTCAGAATTATGTTTTGAAACAAAATATTATATCATTATAATATATCAGAATAATAAGCAGAGACGAAATATTGTCTTAATAATGAATAAAGTGCATTATATGAAGTTATATGAAGAAAAACTGAAGCAGCATAGTTATAAGAAAATAGCTTTCGCGTGGAATTCAGGGAATATTTTATAAGGGGTGATGCTTTGGCCGTTTAGGTTAGAAAGGAATTGTCCTGTGAAAAGCCCTGGTTGTGCCACAATAAAATTATACAAAGGAGTGGGTTAGGTAAATGAGAAACAAGCTTTGGCTTAAAATCGCTTTAATATTATGTCTCGTAACACTTCTTACAGTGGTAGTGGCTGGCTGCGGAGGTACAAAAGCTCCCGAACCGGCGAAGAAAGAGGTTATCCGTCTGACGGTAGGATCGGCAAATACTGTTGAAAGCGTGCCCTGGACCTATAACCTGGATAAGTTTTTAGTCCCTGAAATTTCAAAAAGAGTAGCGGAAAAGACTAAATACGAGATTCAATGGAACAAAGCCTACGGTGGTTCCGTCGCAAAAACCGGGGAAGAACTGCAGTCGGTTCAGCAAGGTCTTGTCGATTTAAGCCTGTGTGTATTTCCATATGAAGCTGCAAGATTGCCCTTACACAATTTTACATATTGGGTAACCTTTGGACCTAAAGATCCGATGCTATTGGCAAGCACAGTCAAACAGCTTTTCAAAGAATTCCCGATTATGTACGAAGTGTTTGAAAAGAATTATAGCTGTAAACTTATTGGCTTGATGCCGATTCAGAACTACGAATTAGTAACCAAGGTTCCTATCTCAAAACTGTCAGATTTAAAAGGCAGAAAGATAGCGGCGGTTGGCCCGAACCTCCATTTCCTGAGCGGCAGCGGTGCAGTTCCGGTACAATCGGTAATTCCGGAAATGTATACCTGCTTCCAAACCGGGGTTTATGAGGGCTGGGTTATGTATCCCGATTCCGTATTAGGAAGCAAGATTTATGAGGTTGCGCCTTATTTCAACAAAGGTGTAGATTTTGGTGCCATTCTGCTGGGCGGAGTTCTTATCAATTCAAACTCCTTGGCAAAGTTGCCTCCGGAAGTTCAAGCGATTATTCTCGAGGTTGGCAATGAGATGGTCGATGTCATGGCTAAATACGCTGTCGATACTACTGAGAGCCAATTAGCCGAGTGGGTAAAACGCGGCGGCAAAATAAACGATTTCTCAGCTGAGGCTAGAAATCAATGGGCAGCACAATTACCAGATGTTATTAATCCCAAAATCGCTGAAGTCGAAGCAAAAGGCTTGCCGGCGAAAGCATTTATGAAGAGGTATTTTGAGATACTTAAAGAAAAAGGGTATACTCCGCCTAAGGTGTTTGAGATTAAATAGTATACTAAGGCTAAACTTAATACTAGTTAGTCTCTGAGATTCCACATATGGGCAGACAAGGCTATAGATGGATTCGGAAGCAAACTAAATACTGCCCTCTTGTGGTCGGAAAAGACTGTGAGAGGGCAGTTAATGTCTGCGAAACCGGAGCTTATAGCGGCGAATATGCAAAAATGAAATTCAACGAGGAAATATATGCAAAAATGCCCAGGATACAAGCGAAGCTTAGCAGCCTTTTTCTGTGACGGTGCTGTTTTTGAGAATAACATAGGCAGAATAGAAGTGCGATAAGTAAATAAATGTGTTTTTGCCCAGGCTTTTTGCTTGGCATAGATATTGCATAATAAAATAGCAGGAAGAACTATATCCCCCAAAGGGGAATATTTTTGCTAACGGAAATTATCAGAAAAATATTTTCAAACTAAATATTTTAGCAATAATAAATATCAGAAAAATAGGCAGTAAGTGATAAATACTAAACTCTGTCGGAATATCAATAAGGGGTGATGCTTGAACTGCTTAGAATGTCGTGGAATTATAATAAAGTTTTATTTAAAATCTTTCGGTAGAAATGGGGGGAGCACCATGGAGAATAAAAGTCAATTTTTAGCGAAGCTAGAGTGGGTGTTTAAGGGAATCATTATGATTTTTCATACAATCTCTTCACTACTAATAATACTCATTACAGGCTGGATCATAACAGATGTACTTGGCCGTGTATTATTTAATCATCCGATAATCGGTACACCCGAGGTGGCGGCAAATTCATTGGCAGCTATTGCGTTCCTGCAAATCCCCTATGTAATGATGAGCAAAGGTCATGTGCGTTCTGGAATGCTCGTTGAACGAATGGGCGTAATGGGCTCGCAAATATTAGAAATATTCGCCGGGGTCTTAGGATTTGCTTTGTTTGCAGTTGCGACCGTGGCTAACTGGAGTCCCACATTACATTCGTGGGCAATTGGCGAGTATGAAGGTGAAGGCGCTTTGAGGGTTCCAAGTTATCCTGTAAAAACAATCATTTTGATTGGCTGTGCAATTTTAACAATACAATTCTTAATAAGTATCGTACAAAGCACTCGTACAATTATCAACTCACGCAGAGGGGGGGTTTAGGTTATGGATCCAGTTACTATTGGCGCAGTGTCAATTATATTTTTGCTGATTTTAGTTTTATTAGGTGTTCATATCGGTGTAGCATTAACTACAGTGAGTCTAGTGGCCATCTGGATTATTACCGGAAACTTCAGCATCGCGATGAGTTTAATATCCAATACCTATTATCATGCAGTAAGAGATTATGTCTTCGCAGTCATACCACTCTTTATCGTTATGGGGATAATATTGAGCAAAGCTGAGCTCACCCAGGACCTTTTTGGCGCAGCCAACGTATTACTACGCAGGATTAAAGGCGGGTTGGCTATGGCGACTGTAGCAGCAAATGCGGTTTTTGCAGCCGTAGTCGGGTCAAGTGTCGCTTCCGCTGCAGCTTTCAGCAAAATAGCTATGGGTCCTATGACGGAATTAGGCTATTCGAAAAGACTGGCTTTGGGGTGTATTGCCGGCTCATCAGTATTAGGCATGCTCATCCCACCTAGTATCCTCTTTATCGTATACGGGATTCTAACCGGAGAATCAATCGGGAAATTATTTATCGCCGGTGTAGTACCGGGGATAGTGATGGCGACTATTTATTGTCTCGGCATTGCCTTGATGATCAGGGTAAAGCCTGAGCTTATCGATCAGACTGCAAACAAGGGTCTCGAAGAGATGAGCTGGAAACAATGGTTCACCGAATTGGTGAGACCTTGGCCTGTTATCTTACTAATTGTAATCGTGTTAGGCGGGATATATGGCGGCCTGTTCACTCCGACAGAGGCTGCGGGTGTTGGCGTAGGCGGAGCACTTTTGGTAGCCTTGGCAAAGAGACGGTTAAGCTTAAAACAGTGTAGAGAGATTTTAATCGAATCCAGTCTGACTAGCGGCGCTATTTTATTCCTGCTGATTTCCGCGCAAATTTACGCTCGCTTTATTGCCTTAAGCGGCTTAGTACAAGCGCTCAATAGCTGGATTATCGGTTTAGGCCTGTCGCAGATTCCTATAGTGCTAATCTATATCGTTATTGTCTTCTTGTTAGGTATGATTATAGATTCCACCTCAATCCTGTTATTGACTATTCCGCTGATCTTACCGGTTTGCAAAAGTTTGGGTATTGATCTGATCTGGTTCGGTGTTATCACCGTTATCTCTGTAGAAATAGGTTTGATTACACCGCCTTTTGGCATGTCGGTATACACGGTAAAAGCATCACTCGGGGATACGGTTGCTTTGGAGGAAATATTCCAGGGTGTTATGCCTTATATCATCATGATGCTTCTGACAATAGCTATTCTTATTACCTTCCCAATACTATGCACCTGGTTGCCTGGTTTATAAACGCATTCACGGTTCGCTAATAGAAGTTATGCTAAAGAATAAGAAGGGAGGAGATATTGATGGAATATGTAGTGAAACCACTGGTATTAGGAACTATTGAGGCTGATAAATCCGGGTTTACCTATATGGCTTTTCCCGGTACACCGATTGTTTTGGAGGTCACGGTATTTTTAATCCAAGGCGCAGATAAAAACATCTTATTTGATACCGGTTCCTGGGCTGCGTTGATGGCAAAGTATTGGCCAGGTAAGGGTGTTGATTTTCAGACATTTGAAGAGGCTCTTGAGAAGAATGGCCTGAAGCCGGAGGATATTGACATCATCGTCCATGGCCATTTGCACCATGATCATGTTGCCAATACCATCAAGTGCAAAAATGCCGAGGTATATATTCAGGAAGAGGAATGGATATTCGCGCAATCAGCCCATCCGCTGCAATCACAGTATTATCCCCCGGAGTTACTAAAAGGCTGGAAAAAGCGTTTGATTAAGGGGGATTACGAACTTTTCCCCGGGATTACGATACTGCATACTCCGGGACATACCCCGGGAACACAGTCTCTCGCAGTAAATACAAAAAGTGGCAAAGTTGTAATGACGGGCTTTTGCTGTACCGGTCATACTTTTGAGGAACCGGCCAAGGTATTGCCGAAAAACCATCCTTTTGCACACTGGGAAGTGTTTATACCTGCTATTGGAACAGACTTGAATCAGTCATATAACACTACACTTCGTGTGAAATCAATCGCGGATGTGGTACTGCCCAGCCATGGACCTTTTGCCAAAACTGAGTATTGAGCAGCCATTTCGAATGTTTTTAATAGTCGTATCGCTAGTAAACCCCAGTCTCAAGTGGTTATCAGCATTTTAGATTTATAATTGCATTCAATATTTATTGAAAGAGGTGATGCGTCTGGTAAAACGTTGTGAGTAATACTCTGGATTCGCATAGAAATTGAGTTGGTCTGGTGAAAGACTACCGCAGTGCAATCCAGGCACATGACGAGGTTATTGGAAAAAACATGACTGGTGGAGTTTACTGGCAAGTATATCCTCAAAAATTAAAATAATCAGGAGGTAGTTTAAATGAAAGAGACGTCAATGAGTTTTGAGTACCCAATAATTGATACCTATTATGGCCGTAAAGCTTATGGAACACAGGTTTGCGATTTTGAAGAAAGAATCAACGTTGAAAGAATGAGGAATTATCGCCTTAAGCGCACAAAAGATCAATTAATTAAGAACAACCTGGGCGCAATCTTATCCTTCAATGAATGGAATATGCGTTATATCACAGGAACCTGGGTCCCATCGTGGACAACACCTTCCTCAGGACTAAGATATGCGCTTCTGCCAGTTACCGCTAAAAATGCTATTCTGTATGAACAAGGCGACATAGGCTATCATACGAAGAATATCGCTCCGTGGCTTGAAAAAGTAAAAGTTGCGATGACCGGTTTTGGTAACATCGGCGTAGTTATGGGCCCGAATTATAACATCGTTCAAAGGAACAAACTGATTCAGCAAATAGTCGACGATCTTAAAGCCTATGGGGTCGATAAGGAAACACTGGCTCTGGACGTTTGGGATCCAACAGTAGTTGCGGCATTCGAAAAAGCCGGTATCAAAGTTAGTCCGATTGGCTCATTGATGATGCTGCAAGCAAGAAAAATTAAGAACCAGGACGAAATCGAATGTCTGCGCGCTTGCTGCGCTATCGGCGAAAAAATGTTTGACGCCTGCAAGCAAGCTATCCGCCCAGGCATTAAGGAAAATGAACTGATGGGCATCGCCCACAAGGTAGCTTATGATGAGGGTGCAGAAGTATATGCCGGTATGCTCGTGACCTCCGGTGGATTTGGCTGGCCGAACAGCCGTTATGCCACCGACAGGATGGTTCGCCCTGGTGAAACAGTATATATCGACATTTACAACACTGCTTTCCTCGGATATAAAATCTGCTACTACCGTACATTCTCCTGCGGGCCAGCTACTCAGGAAGCTAAAGATGACTATGCGGAAGCTCTTGGTTGGCTCTATGATGCTATCAACATTATCAAACCCGGCGTAACAACAAAAGAACTTGTTGAAAAGTGGCCTCCTGGTCCGTCCGTATGGGGCGATATCTTAACCAAATATGAAGACCAGACTGCTGCCAACAACTGGGGCCATGGCATTGGCTTAGCGCTTTACGAGTATCCGATCGTATGGCGTCCTGCTTCTCTTGAAGATCCTCTTACACTCGAGCCTGGTATGACGTTTGCCATCGAAACTCAGCATGGCAGACCTGGCAAGCACGGTGTGCGTATTGAGGAAATGGTTGCCGTAACTGAGACCGGTTTCGAAATGCTGAGTAAATACCCTGTTGCTGGAATCACAGAGTGCTTATTCTAATTCTATAATCATACCTCTACCCTTATTTTTCTCTCCCGGCTTTACCCAGCCGGGAGAGATTCTTCTATAATCATGGCCGGCTATCAGAATTTAAGTCTGAAACAATACGTTGTTTCAAGAGAAAGTGTAGGGTAACTATGAGCATAAACAAAGATGTAAATAATAATCTCAGTAATGCCAGTACAATTTTATATAGTTTACAGCACCTGATATTTATGGTTGCCAATTCGGCGGTAGTCCCGGTTGTTGTTGGTATTAGCCTTGGTCTGACAACCCAGGAGATTGCTACTTTTACGCAGCGGACGTTTATCTTTGTCGGGCTTGCCTCGGTATTGCAGGCCGTTTGGGGACACCGTTATCCTATCGTCGAGGGACCTGCCGGCATCTGGTATAGTACTTTTATCGTTTTGGCCGGTATGGCGGTTCAGGCCGGCAAACCTTTGTCCCAATTGCGCACGGATTTGGAAATGGGGCTCATAATTTCCGGAATTATTTTGGTTCTATTGGGTGTTTTCAAATTGATGCCTTATATACGCAAGCTGTTTAATCCTGTTGTCAATGGTGTCTTTTTAATTATTATGTCCTTGCAGTTTAGTACTACAATAGTTAAAGGTATGCTTATTCAGGCCGGTACACCAAACTCAGCTATTGAGGTCGATAAGCTTGTGGTATTTATCGTATCTTATGGGGTTACGATGGTGTTATCGTTAAAGATGAAGGGCTTTATTAAGAGTGTCGCCATTCTTTGTGGTACGGCGCTGGGCTGGCTCTTTGCCCTTATATACGGGATAGCCCCAAATATCAACGGAGCAACCATGGCAAGCGGTTCTTTAATTAAGTTACCGCAAGTATTCGCCTGGGGTACACCTACTTTTGATTTTGGCGTAACGCTGACGTGCGTAATAACAGGTATTATGGTTTTATCCAACCTGGTTGCAAGTGTTGTGGGTATGGATGAGCTAAACAAGCAGGAACCGAGTCCTAAAAGATATAACC
This sequence comes from Peptococcaceae bacterium UBA6129, assembly GCA_002422465.1. Lineage (GTDB taxonomy): Bacteria > Bacillota > Peptococcia > DRI-13 > UBA6129 > UBA6129. Next base: position 14,381 of record DIVP01000148.1, read on the forward strand.
GCACTGTTATTGTAACGGGATTTGGCGATATCTTCGCAGCATTCGCTTCAGCAATTGGCAGTGTGCCCTATGCTTCATCGATAGGTTTTGCGGCTATAACAGGGGTGTTGTCGGTCAAGCCGTTTGTTATCGGCAGTGCGCTTCTGATTATTCTCGGATTCATACCGGCTGTTGGCAGCTTTTTCGCGTCAATGCCGATAATGGTTGGTTATTCCGTACTGTTTTCAGTATTTGCTGTGATTTTAGGCGTCGGCATCAAAGAGTGCTTCCGCGACGGACTTGATACGAGACAGATGCTTATTATAGGGGTCAGTATCATGTGTGGCAACGCCGTAATATATTTACCTCCGCACGTTTTTACGAAGATATCTCCGTCGTCCGCTTATCTCTTTGGTAATGGCATGATTGTGGCGGTTGGCTTAGCAATCTTGTTTGAGCATGTCTTGTTTCGGGCTCCTAAAAAAGCAGCCGTTACTGCAAACGTGAAACAGTGAACTGTTTTTAGGTGGCCCCCGACGGCCTTTTTTATCCGGAATTTTATTAAAGTTCATTTAATGGTATAAACGAAGAAAGACTGGGCGCTTCATAACCCGGTTTTTCTTCGTTTTTATAGAAAACTTTAACGAAGTGTTAACGAAATATTCTAATGTCCTTAACAAAGGTCATATACAATAAAGATGTAAACAAATAGGCTAAAAAATGCCATATTATCATTTGTTTTTAAATGTTTGAAGGAAAGAGACTTGGAGGTCTGTCAAAATGCAAAGTATTATGCGGATTGTTGGAACGGGTGATATTAATATCTTTCTTTATTTAAATCACAATATGCAATGCAGGCCGCTGGATAAACTCATGCCACTTGGTACATTTTTAGGGGGATCGACATTTACGGTAATTATTTCACTGTTTCTTATGCTTTTTGGAAAAGGCGAGGTCAGATTTGCTGCAGCGTACGGATCAATAGCTTTAGCGGCAAGTTTCGTGACAGGTTTTTTTCTGAAAAAACTACTTGGCAGACCCAGGCCATACATGGCTATACCAAGTATCCATAAAAAAGGCGACAAGATCTGGACAGACTTTTCTTTCCCTTCCGGTCATACTGCGGCAGGTTTCTCATTAGCAATAAATTATGCAATGTTTTTTCCGCAAAATGCGGTTCCATTAGCTATAGCTGCGGTATTCGTGGGGGTATCACGTATTTATCTGGGGCACCATTATCCCACTGATACCTTGGCGGGAGCAATTATAGGCACACTGGCAGCTGTAACTGTTCATATGTTGTAGGCTGCTTTGGAAGGAGTATGAGATGACAAAAATTCTAATAGTTGAAGATGAAATAAGTATTGCTGAATTAGTAAAATATAATTTAGAGAATGCTGGGTACATTGCTGAATATGAGGTCAACGGAGAAAAAGCACTTAAACGTATATTGGCTGACAAGCCTGACCTTGTTATTTTAGACTTAATGCTGCCACAGATGGATGGGCTTGAAATAACCCGTTTTATTCGACAAAATGAGAAAACTAGGTTAATGCCAATAATCATGGTGACAGCAAAAGGCGAAGAAATAGACCGTGTAGTAGGGATAGAGATTGGCGCCGATGATTATTTAGTTAAGCCCTTCAGCCCAAGAGAACTGGTGATTAGAGTTAAAGCTCTATTGCGAAGAACGAATAGTATCAAACAACCGGAAAGAGAATCGAACACTTCTTTGATAAAAGGTGATTTGGCAATCTATCCGGAGCGTTACGAAGCTGTATTGCTGGGCATGCCCTTAGATTTAACTCTAAAGGAATATCAACTTCTGCAGCATCTTGCTGCTAATGAAGGAAAATATGTTCACCGCGAACGCCTCTTGGAATGCATTTGGGGGTTTGATTTTGATGGGGGGACCCGGACCGTTGATGTACACATCCGTCACTTAAGACAAAAAATTGAGAAAGATACAGGGACTGTATATATAGAAACCATGCGCGGGGTCGGGTATCGCTTGATTTGTCATTAAGCTCTGTCCTAGAAGCATTTAGGAGCATCGATTGGGTGTTGTGTTACCTTGAACGGAGGATAATGATGAACGCTAATGAGGAATATAATGAGTTTATGAATATACTGGTTAAAAAAGATATCAGGACAGTTTATCAACCCATCTTTTCGCTTGTTGACGGAACTTCTATCGGATATGAAGCATTAAGCCGCGGACCTGTTGGTTCAATCTTGGAATATCCGGCCAACCTTTTTCAAACTGCAATAAAATATAATAAAGTGTGGGAATTAGAATTGCTTTGCCGAATCAAAGCGCTGGAAAATTGTGCGAATATTTTAAAGGATCAAGTATTGTTTTTGAATGTTGACCCCAATATAATCAAGGACGAAAAATTCGTTAGAGGTTTCACGAAAGATTTTCTTAACAAGTATAATATTAACCCGCGGAATATTATTTTTGAAATAACCGAGAAAACAGCTATCGCAGATTATAAAAGCTTTCGTGAAGTAGTCGATCATTATATTAAACAGGGTTATAAAATTGCCATAGATGATATGGGCTCTGGTTATTCAGGCCTACGTACCGTGGCAGAAACATCTCCCCATTTTATTAAAATTGACATGGAACTGGTGCGAAACCTTGATAAGGATTTCTATAAACAGGCGATAATGAGGACTTTTCATCATTTTGCCTGGATGACAAATATGAAAATCATTGCCGAGGGTATTGAGACGGAAGAAGAACTTAGCATCTTGATTGATCTGGGGATTTATTATGGGCAAGGTTATTTTCTGCAGCGGCCTTCGGAAGGTTTTTTATCAATCTCACCAAAGGCGTTAGAAATAATCCAACGAAAGAAGGAGCAACATAATAAGCTTAATTGCAGGATGCCTGCAACTGTTCCTATTTCCGAAATAACCAGGCAGGAGCCGGCGATTTCACCTGAGACTCTCGGCAGGGAAGTTGACAATATCTTTAGAAGCAATCCTTTGATCCAGGGTCTCGTAGTAACAGATGACAAAAAAACGGTCGGACTGGTAATGAGCAACAAGTTTTATGCTCAGTTCGCCGGTCAGTATGGTGTCGTCGTATTCATGGGGCGCCCTATTAAATTAATTATGGATCAGCAGCCCTTAAAAGTAGATTGTAATTGTCCGATTGATACAGTATCTCGCATGAGTATATCCCGGCGCAGCGAGCAAATCTATGACTATATCGTCGTGACCAAGAATGACGAGTATATGGGTATTGCCACTATCAGGGACCTGTTAGAAAAAACAATGCAGCTGGAGTTGAGCCGGGCAAAACACCTCAATCCCCTGACCGGGCTGCCGGGCAATCTCCTGATTGAGGAAATGTTGTCGCGTCTGCTGAATCAGACCCGTCCCGTTGCCGTTATTTACATAGATCTCGATAATTTTAAGGCGTACAATGATGTGTATGGCTTCGAAAATGGTGACAATGTTATCTCCATGACGGCTAATCTGTTAGAGAGACGAGTACAGTTCATCCCTGACAGCTTTCTTGGCCATATAGGCGGCGATGATTATATAATAATCACAGATACCGACCAGGTGGAAGCTCTGTGTAATGGCATAATCAGCGATTTCGATAAAATGAATACAAGTTTTTATACAGAAACCGATCAACAGAGGGGATATATAACGGCCTATAACAGGCATGGACGGAAAGAACGCTTTCCGTTGCTAACCATTTCCTTAGCTGTTGTTACTAATAACAAACAGGTATTCTCAAATATATATGCAATAAGTGAAAGCGCTGCTGTCGTCAAACAGCAGTGCAAGGCTCAGAAAGGAAGTTGTTATGTTATTGCCTGAAGCAACACGATTTCTTTAGGAAGACTTCTTTAATTCTTCTTTACTAGTTCGCAGGTATTCCCTTACCGAGACAATTGAATTGTTAATTACCTGCTTGGGATTGATGCCTGCAGAGTTCACTGCCGCAATAGCTTCTTTCATAATGCCTACTTCGAAGCTGCTATGAGCATCACTGTTGAGGGCAAGAAGAGTACCAGACCTGACCGCCTTTCGCAGAAACTCTTTACAGCGGGACGAACTACCTGGCCGGCTGAAGATGAAAGAGCTGTTGTTTATCTCCAGGATTTTGCCCGTCACCTTAGCGGCCATAACGACTTTTTCAATATCTACAGGATATTGGGGATTGCCAGGGTGAGTTATGATGTGAACAAATGGATTCTTGAGAGCTGCGATTATTGCCCTGGTATTTTCATCCACATTTCCGCCATTATAACCAGTTCCACAGTGAAATCCGGCCAATACCAAATCCAGATTCTCGAGGATTCCTACAGGCATATCAAGATTCCCGTTGCTGTCAATTATATTTGCTTCGACACCTTTTAAGACTTCCACACCATTGATTACTTTTGGCAGTTCAAGAAGTTTATAAAAATAGTACTCGTGCGGTCCTCCTGGCATATTAAGACCGTGGTCGGTCAGGGCGATCATTTTTAGTCCCTGACTGGCCGCTGCCGCCGACATTTCCATTACGGTGCCAAAGGCGTGTCCGCTGGCTATGGTATGGGTATGCAAATCAGCTTCCGGCATAATATTCATATTTTCTACCTCCAAAAAGATTTTGCTTTCAAATACTATTCTAACAACTCAATGTTAAGCCGGTTTTTATTAGTTGTTATCTAAACATAATGAATATGTTAAAGTTATGAAAAGCGGCAGCACAATCTTTCTATCAGCAAACGGTTTATCAGGATTTGTAGGATTCGTGCTGTTATTTATGAAAAGTAACATAGAAATAACTTTGTGTTTATATACCCTTAACGTTCCTGTTGTAGTCTATATTTAGAAGCCAAAATTACCTGGAGGTCATATGTGGATAGCATCACATTATTGCATGGCCAGGCAAATCCATAATTACATCAAAGAAAAATATCAGTTGGATTTGCGGCTGGATTTGCTTCAATACGGCAGTGTCAAACCTGATCTGCACTGGAGGTATATGAATATTCCCCATTATTATGAGGATGGGCTTGTTTATATGCTAGAAGAGGTTGGACAGCTCCTTAAAGACAAAAAGTACCGTGATATCAAAGAATTTAGCGATAAATTAGGGGTCATACTTCATTTTACAGCGGATTTTTTCTGCTACGCCCATAATCAAAAGGAATTAAAAGAAACGATGTGGCCACATTTTAGTTATGAGCTGAAACTTCACCAGGCCTTTATACAATATGAGCAATTCCAGAATGTCCGCCCATTAAATTGTGTCGATGCCTGTACCTTGATTAAAAGCCTGAGGCAGAAATATCTCCTCTCAAAACCCAGTCTGGGAAATGATCTTTACTTTATATATATGGCCTCATTATCTATTGCCAATCTTATGGTGGAAGCAGTGATTCTCCCCTCTGTACGGGTTGCTTAATTAAAAGACTTGCGACTCCTTCTCCTTCCCTTTATATCGATGGGTGCGACCTCGGCATCCATCGTTTATTTTTCGGTGAATTACGTAGAGGGCTTATTTACTGCGCAGTAAAATACTGCTTTACAGCTAAACGATATCGGAGTAAAATAACAATAGAACATATGAACAGACGTTCATATGTGAGCATATAATGAAACTGTTAGTAAGTCTGGAGGCGGGATTATGACTGAAATAATGGATGTGTGCGAGATACAGTGCATAAATAAGGAGAACGTCATGAGGGTGAGGGAAAACACCCTCTTAGCCGAAGAAGTTTTGGGATTATCTGAAATATTCAAAGCCCTCGGTGATCCTACTAGGGTCCGCATTCTCCATGCCCTTTTCCAAGAGGAACTATGCGTTTGCGATCTCGTTGAAGTTCTGGGTATGACGCAATCGGCGGTATCCCATCAGTTAAGTTCTTTGCGAAAATTGCGACTCGTCAAGCACCGCAAGGCGGGGAAGATGGTCTTTTATTCACTTGACGACGACCACATCCTCAACCTCTTTGCACAGGGGCTGGCCCATATTCGCCATCAACGGCTTTCGTAAAACATGACAGATGTTGGAAGGATGAGACATTTTGACAGACAAAAAGACAGATATATTTACGAGGATTAATGCGCCGCAATTTCTGCTTGGCGTCGGCACACTCATGTACGCAGCTGTTTTGCTGCTTGACCTTGCTCCTGCAATTGAGCTAGGTTCATATGTAATAAGCTACCTCTTGATTGGAGGCGTAGTTCTTCTCAGGGCTATTCGCAATATTTTGCGCGGTCAGGTCTTTGACGAAAATTTTCTTATGACGATAGCAACGATCGGGGCTTTTGCCATAAGGGAATATCCGGAGGCAGTGGCAGTTATGCTATTTTACCAGATCGGAGAAATGTTTCAGGATATGGCTGTACAAAATTCATACCGTTCGATCCAGGCCCTGCTCGATATCAGACCCGATTATGCCAACGTGGTACGCCAGGATGAGGTCGTTCGCATAAAACCCGAAGAGGTTGAAGTTGGCGATGTGATTATAATTAAGCCCGGCGAGCGGGTACCTCTCGACGGTATTGTTATCGAGGGTCAATCTCGTGTCGATACATCGGCGCTTACAGGGGAATCTTTCCCAAGAAATATAAAACCCTCCGACCCTATTTTAAGCGGCTTCATTAATACGAGCGGGGTTCTGTCTGTCGAGGTCACGAAAGAGTTCGGCCAATCGACGATGGCCAGGATCCTTGACCTCGTTAGATATGCCAGCATTAGGAAGGCGCCGACTGAAAAATTTATTACAAAGTTCGCTCGCTATTATACACCGGCAGTCGTCATTATTGCGGCAGGACTTGCGGTAATCCCTCCGCTTTTTATTAGCGGTGCGCTTTTTAATGATTGGCTTTACCGGGCGCTGGTTTTTCTCGTTATCTCATGCCCGTGCGCTTTAGTCGTATCAATTCCGCTGGGATATTTCGGCGGTCTCGGCAGCGCCTCGCGAAACGGCGTCTTGATTAAAGGCGGAAATTACCTGGAGGCCTTGAATAACGTGGAATGTGTAGTTTTTGATAAGACTGGGACTTTAACTAAAGGAGTTTTTAAAGTAACAGAGATAGTACCTCTCAAAGAGATAACGGGCGAAGAGCTTTTAGAAGCAGCAGCCTATGCGGAAGCATACTCGCCGCATCCAATCGCCGGATCAATCTTGGATTCATATGGTCGTGAGGTTCTAAAGGAGCAGATTACTTCTTATGAGGAGATAGCTGGTCAGGGAATCAAAGCCGTCGTAGCTGGGAGAACTATCCACGCCGGTAACAGAAAGCTTCTGGAGACGGCCGGAATTCCGGCAGTGATTAAGGTTTTGCCGGGAACGGTTGTATATCTGGCCATTGATGGTCAATACGCCGGATATATTTGCATCTCCGATGAGATCAAGGAAGACAGCGCTATTGCGATACAAAAATTAAGAGAACTAGGTGTGAAAAAAATCGTCATGCTGACCGGTGATAGTAGCACAGTTGCTGCCGGGGTTGCCAAAAAAGTTCAGCTTGACGGATATCATGCTGAACTTCTGCCACATGAAAAGCTTGAAAAGCTCGAAGAAGAATTTAGGACTAAAGAAAAAGGTAATCTGGTCTTTGTGGGTGATGGGATTAATGATGCGCCTGTACTTGCAAGGGCTGATGTAGGTGTGGCCATGGGCGGGCTTGGTTCAGATGCCGCCATTGAGGCTGCCGATATAGTGATTATGAATGATGAGCCCTCGAAACTCGTTACGGCCATCAAAATTGCCCAAAGGACCAGAAGTATAGTCTGGCAAAATATCATCCTGACACTTGTAGTTAAAGGGATAGTTCTTGCCCTTGGCGCAGGCGGTGTGGCTACGTTGTGGGAGGCGGTATTTGCCGATGTCGGTGTTGCAGTTATCGCGATATTAAACGCGATGCGGGTTTCGGATATAACTTTGTCAGTTAGGTGAGCTCGCGAGCGGGATGCCCAGCGCCTCTGAAATCTGTGGCTCCAAGGCTGCGAGGTCCTGCCGGTTTACATCGGCAAGCGAGGTTTTACCTAGCGCTCTTACTCCTTCCATGATTTCTTCATTACAGGCTATGAGGAAATAAGCCAGGCTATCGGCAGCTTTTTTGACGTTTAATCTATCGGCAAAATGGCTTTGCGCAAAGACTACCTGCGGTGGGGGTTCGAAGGGCATAGCCTTTAAAACTTGGGTGTGCGCCATTGCAAAAAGAGCGATTGTGCCGATATAGACAGCGTCGGCGCCCAGAGCCAGCATTTTCATAAAACTGCCGGGTGTATAGAGACCGCCGCCAACGATCAGGCTCACCTTATCCTTGACCCCCTGCTCGAGGAGGAAATGTGCAGCCCGGTTAACAGCGAAAACAGTTGGAATGCCGAAATCGTCCTGGAGTATGGGCGGGCTGCCTTTGGTAGCCGCTTCGGCGCCATCTATGGCAATAAAATCTACACCGGCCTCGACAAGGATCTCAAGGTCTTTTTCGAGGTCATTGCCGGCCGCTATTTTAGCGCCTATCGGTACGCCGCCGGTAAGCTCCCGCAAATAGCGGATTAATGGCGGCAAATCTCGTCGTGGTTCGTTAATACCTGGAACGCGGGCGTGGGTTATTTCTGGCTGCCCTGGCTTTAAGCCCAGGAGCTTGCGTGCTTTCGGTGAGATGTCCTTATAAGCTGTCTCATGACCAATACCGGCAATAGCCCCCTGACCGAATTGAATCTCTACCGCATCCGCTTGCTTGATTAGCTTCGGGTCGTATTTTCTCTTGCCGCGGTCATACATAAAGATATAGTGTCTTGCCGCCTTTCTCTCAGCAAGCAAAAAAGGCCCCTCGCCGCTGTTGATAGCTGTTCCGGCTTGAGTGCATCCTTGGCACAGTGCGATCCTGGCTTTTTCATTGAGACCCAGACCAAAAGCCATCCCGGAAATGATGATGGGTATCGAGATTTTTAATGGCTTGGCAGCCATTCTGCCGAGTACTGTTTGTGTATTAACCGCTGTATACTCTGGGGTGGGCAGCCTGTGCAACTGGGCAATATTGAAGACAAGGTTGTCAGCGTTTGGAAATTTTTTTGGACTGCCTAATGGACGGTTTAAAAGTTTGCCATCAATAGAACGCAGGTTTGTTTCGACGATCGTCTGCAATCCCACCTTGCTGCCGGCCGAGATAAACTCCCAGAGGTTTTCATCGTAAGAGTCAGTCATAAGCCTTTTGAAAAATAAATCATGAACAATATTAAGAACCGGGCGGCTCAACAGTGCCAAAGCCAGTGAGGTCAGACCCGTCACGGTCAGCGCTTTTTTCCAGGGGCTCTGATTATCTTGTTTGCATTTGTACATAGAAGTTAACCTACTTGCTTAAAAATAATATGTCTAGTATCTCCTGAAAGTCTAAAAATTTACCGCTGGAACATTAAAATGTCCTGGGTGGGTCCAGGACATTTTAATGTTATTATCTTATGGCCTTTTAACTCTCGGGTTTAAAGGTTGTGCAGCAAGTTCCGTCGCTTGTCCTGGCTTTGCCGTCACCATGGGAGTTTACCTCCAGGCCGTTTGCAAAGCAATAATTACTTTTCCAGTAGTGGCAGGTGTCAACGCCACACTTTACCTGCATTTGAGGAGCATCCATTTTGCTATAACCTCCTTATTTTACATCTTAAACTTCGTTGTATATTGTTTCAAAAATCTTTAGGTTTATACCAGATTTCTTTAAGTATGTTTTATTTCTGTTTCTGGTTGTTCCCTGTTCATAAGCTCATCTTTTAAATTTTGAAGCGTTAGAGAATCGAGAGCTTCTTCAACTACATCGCGGACTCGCTCCCAGACAATTCGCGAGACACATTCACCATAGCGGCCACATTCGATCGGGTCTTGTCTGTTCACACATTCTACCGGAATGACCGGCCCTTCAAGTGCGCTAATCACATCTCCTACCTTTATGTTTGCAGGATCGCGCGCTAACAGGTAACCACCCTGTACCCCGCGTATACTTTTAGCGAGACCGCTCCTGCTTAACAAGGACATGATCTGTTCAAGATAGGCTTCAGATATCTCTTGCTGCTCGGATATGGTTTTAACCGAAACGGGGCCCTGGTTATAGCGGATGGCCAGTTCAATCATAGCCCTTAGTCCGTACCGTGATTTAGTTGAGAATTTCATGTGTACCACCCTTTCCCTAAAACAAATAAAACCCATAAGCTTTATCAGTTATAGATATTGTATACTTTTGACATAAAAATAAAAAGCTAAAATAAAAAAGGATATTGACATCTTGGAAAAGTGAGGGTATATTTTTACTAAAGGATACTAAAACAATAGGAATAGTTATATATTGAGACCATTAGGGGAACCTAAAAGGTGCCAAATCCTGCCGGCCCGACCGGGAAGATAGGAGAGGAACTTTTGGCGATAAACCCTCTTCTGAAATTTAGAGAAGAGGGTCTTTGTGTATCGTCCCGGCTGTTTAACGTTACCTAAATAAATTCATAAAAAAAGGAGATGATGAGAATGAATAATCAGCCGGATATGATCAGATTATCAATAGGCCTTGAGGAGGCAGATGATCTAATAGCCGATCTGGAGCAGGTCTTGCATAAGGCGGTGCGGTATGCCGATTAATATTCCTGAAAATCTTCCGGCCAGAGAAGTATTGACCGCCGAAAATATTTTCGTAATGTGTGAACAACGAGCTCAGCGCCAGGATATTCGGCCGCTCGAGATCGCGTTGTTAAACCTTATGCCGACAAAAGTAGTGACCGAGACACAATTTTTGCGTCTGCTCGGGAATTCGCCGATCCAGGTGAATATCACCCTCTTACATCCCAAAACACATACGGCGAAGAATACACCGGAGGAACATTTGCTCAAATTTTATAAGACCTTTGACTGTATCAGCGAGCGAAAGTTTGACGGACTTGTTATCACCGGGGCGCCTGTTGAACAGCTCGAATTTGCGGAGGTTGATTTCTGGGATGAACTGACGCAGATTATGGATTGGGCTGAGCATCATGTTTTTTCAACCTTGTATGTCTGTTGGGCAGCCCAGGCTGGGCTCTTCCATCATTATGATATTCCGAAATATCCCCTGAAGACTAAGCTGTCCGGAGTTTTCCGGCACTTTATTCATAACAGGCATACCAAACTGCTGCGGGGATTTGATGATGAATTCTTTGCTCCACATTCGAGGTATACTGAAGTCAGAAGAAAGGACATTAAAAGAATTAAGCAGTTGGAAATCTTGTCCGAATCGCCCGAAGCAGGAGTGTATCTGGTAATTTCCGAGGATGGCAGAAAGGTATTTGTTACCGGTCATTGTGAGTATGAACTGTCAACCCTGAAAGCGGAGTATGAGCGCGACCTTCAAAAAGGTATGCTTGTGCTGATTCCACAGAATTACTTTCCGGAAGATGATCCCGGCGCAAGCCCGTTGGTTAGATGGAGAAGCCATGCCAACCTGCTCTTTGCTAACTGGCTCAATTATTACGTGTACCAGGAGACCCCCTATGATTTAAGCGAACTAAAATAGAGACATCTTGAAATTCACCGGAAAATTATGGCCGAGGAGATATAGGGGAACGCTGTCTTTCTGCAGTGTTATTCCGGGAGGAATAGAAAAAAGATATCAGGTAGGATTTGCATGGAGGGAATGCATGGAGACGAAACAAATAAAAGAAGAGATTAACCGGATGAAAAAAGAAAGAAAGGCCATCATTTTGGCACACTTATATCAGGTTGACGAAATTCAGGAAATAGCTGATTTTACAGGGGATTCGCTAGAGTTAAGCCGGAAGACGGCCTTAACAGATGCAGAGACTATCGTCTTTTGTGGAGTGAAATTCATGGCTGAAACAGCCAAGATTCTTTCACCTGAGAAAATGGTGTTGCTGCCGGCTCTCGATGCTGGCTGTCCAATGGCGGATATGATTGCAAGAGACGATGTCCTCAAGCTGAAAAAGAATAATCCCGGCGCTGCCGTTGTGTGCTATGTTAATTCGTCGGCAGAGGTTAAGGCTGTAAGCGATTATTGCTGTACTTCGGCAAACGCGGTTAATCTTGTCAGGAGCATACCGGAGCAGGAAATCATTTTTATTCCGGATAAAAATCTCGGCCAATATATTGCTAGAAAGGTGCCGGAGAAAAACTTTATCTTCTGGGAAGGGTTTTGTGTCACGCATCACCGGATTCGTGGAAAAGATCTCACTGCTGCAAGAAAGCTGCATCCTGGTGTCCCCGTTCTCGTACATCCCGAATGCCAACCGGAAATAACCAAGGGGGCTGATTTTACAGGCAGTACCGGGCAGATACTAAAACATGTGCGCGAGAGCGACTCCGACGAGTTTATCATCGGTACGGAAATGGGGATACTTTATAGATTAACAACGGAAAATCCTGAGAAAAGCTTTGTTTTACTCTCAACAGGTTTAATCTGTCCAAACATGAAAAAAACAAGGCTGTACGATGTTTACATGGCCTTGCTAGAAAAGAAGCACCAGGTACATATCGCTGATGATATACGCCGGAAAGCTCTGGTTGCCTTGAATCGTATGCTGGAACTCAGCTGATACTTATCTATATATACTTTTTTGCATAAATTACAGGTCAAGACTAATACAAGACTAATAATAGGAGGGAAATGAATGAAAAGAATTTACCTTGACCACGCCGCCACAACTCCGGTCAGAGCAGAGGTGGTCGCTGCCACCGTTGAATACATGACAACTAAATTTGGTAATCCTTCGAGTGTTCATTCGTTCAGCCGCGAGGTCAAAGAAGGCGTAGAGAAGGCCAGGGCACAGGTAGCCGGGCTGATTAACGCAACACCGGAGGAAATCATTTTTACAAGCGGCGGAACAGAGGCTGATAATATGGCTATCATTGGTCTAGCCAGGGCTTATGCTGCCAAAGGCAAACATATCATAACCTCGGCCATCGAACATCATGCCGTGCTCGATACCTGCAAAGCCCTGGAAAAGGAAGGATTTACTGTTACGGTACTCCCGGTAGATGAATATGGCTTCATCGGCATTGAAAAGCTGCAAGCGGCTATTACCGCGGATACTATTCTCGTCACAATCATGCATGTGAATAACGAAGTGGGCACAATCGAACCTATCGCGGAAATTGGCCGGGTGGCCAGGGAGAACGGGATTTTCTTTCACACTGACGCTGTTCAGTCTGTTGGCAAGGTACCTCTTGACGTCGAAAAGATGAAGATAGACCTTCTCACCGGTTCAGGGCACAAGATATACGGGCCAAAGGGCACGGGATTTCTCTATGTCGGAAAAGGCATAAAGCTTAATCCTCTTTTCTTTGGCGGGGGGCAGGAAAAAAAGAGACGCTCCGGTACGGAAAATGTCCCGGGCATTATTGGTCTTGGTCTGGCCAGCGAACTAGCCGGAAAGGAACTCGAAACAGAGATGGCGCGTCAGGCTGTGTTGAGAAATATGTTGATAGAGGGCCTGCTTGACAGAATTCCGTATACGAGGCTAAACGGGCATCGGGAGCTGCGGATTGCCTCAAATGTAAATATCAGCTTTGAATACGTTGAGGGCGAATCCCTGCTCTTGTCTCTGGACTTGCAAGGGGTTGCCGCCTCAAGCGGCTCGGCCTGCACGTCCGGTTCGCTAGAACCCTCGCATGTGCTAACAGCCATGGGGATCTGCCACGAAACAGCGCACGGTTCTGTCCGTATGACACTTGGCCGGGAGACTACCAATGAGGATATAGAATATGTATTAGGGATATTTCCGCCAATTGTCGAGCGGTTAAGAGCTATGTCCCCGCTGTATGACACAAAAGGGAGGGAGTGCGGTGAATGTACACTGAAAAAGTAATGGATCATTTTACGAACCCCCGCAATGTCGGGGAAGTAGAAAATGCCAACGGTATTGGTGAAGTAGGAAATGCCTCTTGCGGAGATATTATGCGGATATCGTTATTGATTGAAGATAATATTATCCAGGATATCAAATTCAGGACGTTTGGCTGCGGCGCCGCAATAGCAACGAGCAGTATGGTTACGGAGCTGGTCAAGGGCAAAACGGTTGAAGAAGCCTTGCAGATAACAAATAAGGCAGTTGCTGAGGCTCTTGGAGGGCTGCCCCCGGTTAAAATGCACTGTTCGAATCTCGCGGCCGATGCGCTGCACAAGGCCATTGAAGACTACAAGTTGCACCAAAATGAAGGGGTGCAAAGGCTAGAGGAAAAGGTCAGCGTTTGATGAGTGACCGTGTCGTGGTAGGAATGAGCGGTGGCGTGGATAGTTCGGTTGCAGCAGCACTTTTGCGAGATGAGGGCTATGAAGTAATCGGCGTGACTATGCGCATCTGGCAGTGTAACGCAGAGGATGAACGTGAAACTGCCTGCTGTTCGTTGAGCGCTGTTCATGATGCGACACGGGTAGCGGAAAAACTCGGAATCCCTTTTTATGTCCTGGACTTCCGCGAGAGTTTTAACGCCAAGGTCATTGATTATTTTACTGCTGAATATCTGCAGGGACGGACGCCCAATCCGTGTATCGCCTGCAATCAGCACATCAAGTTCGGGGCATTTCTTGACAAGGCGCGCGGGCTCGGAGCGCAGTATATAGCGACCGGTCATTATTCCCGCATCAGTTTTGATGAAAAAAAAGGCAGATATTTACTTCTCTGCGGCGAGGACAAGAAAAAGGATCAGAGCTATGTTCTCTACAATCTGACGCAGGAACAGCTTGCCCGGACCTTATTCCCGCTTGGTATGTATACGAAGGTGCAAATCAGGCAAGTGGCAAAAGAACTGGGGCTTTCTGTGGCAGATAAGGCTGAAAGCCAGGAAATCTGCTTCATCACTGATGACAACTATAAAGGGTTTATCAGTGCCAGGGTATCAGCTGATGAAATCAGACCCGGCCCATTTCTGAATACGAGTGGCGAAGTGCTTGGGCAGCATGAGGGCTTGCCCTTTTATACGGTTGGGCAGCGCAAAGGGCTGGGGCTTGCGCTAGGCTACCCTGCGTATGTTGTGGCTCTTGACCCGGCCTCAAACAGCGTTATTATCGGGCACCTCGATGAAAACTATCAGAGGAGTCTTCGGGCAGCGGAGAATAATTTTATAGCTCTTGAGAAACTGGATGGTCCGCTCAAAGTGGAAGCCAGGATAAGATATAAGGCAGCGCCCGCACCTGCAGTTATTACTCCCTGCAAGGACGGGCGCGTGGAAGTACGCTTTGCTGCGCCGCAGCGCGCGATTACTCCGGGGCAATCGGTTGTATATTACCAGGGCGATGTTGTTATCGGCGGCGGGATTATTGACGAAGTTATATATTAAGAAGACTAAATAAAAGGTTAAATAACAAGTTAAATAAGGAGCGCAGCCTCAATGGCGGGCGCTCCTTTTGATCTAAGCCAGATCCAGTTCTTCAACGAAGGCGCGGATTGCGGCATTGACCTGTTCCGGGTGTTCGTTTGGCATCATATGCCCGGCATTTTCGAGGTGAACACGCGTCGTACTCCTGATTTCCCGTTCGAGAAAATCGGCATACTTGCCAGGCGTCAGTTGGTCATCAGCGCCGGAGATAATCAACACAGGCTGCTCGATTTCATTTAATCTGTTCATGACGTCGAAGGTATGGCAGGCCTTAAAGTCCCCGGTTGCGACCTCAGGCGGGCAGGACCGCATGATCTCATTGATATTTTCAATGCACTCCCGTGTGGCCGTTGGAGAAAAAGAGTACTTCTCCATTAGCGGAACGAAATCAGCGTAGTTATTCTCAATCGTTTCAAAGATTGAAGAGGCCACACGAAGTCTTCCGCCTGTACCGATCAGGATGCCTGCGACGGCACAGTCGGCATGATCAAGCAGCATCTGCTGGACAATGCCACCGCCAATGCTCAAACCGCAGGGGATTGGATTCGGGGCTTTCAACTCCCGGATGAGTTCTGCTACTGCCGCTGCGTAATCCTTCATCGTTTCCATGCCAGGAGGGTCGCTGTCGCCATGCCCCGGTAAATCAACGGCAATCGTATTGGCTACAGTACTAAGCCCTGTTAGCTGTTTATCCCACATTTGCGATGTCAGGCCGGAGGAGTGGATGAACACCAATGTTGGGAAATTATCGCGCAACGGCCACTCGTAAGTAAGAAAAGCAATTTTCCCGTGTTTTTTCTTGAACATTTACTATTAGCCCCTTCCTATTTAATTGTATTTGTTTTATAAATTCACTACATATTATTCTCGGGCAGGCTGCTTTTTCCTCTCAATTAATCAGCGATATAAGATTAAAACATAATAATTTATCATACACCTGTAAATAACATATCCGTAACCAACACGCTATTGACAATATTCGAAGGCACATTATATACTGAGTTATACCCTGAGGGGGTATAAGAAAAACTAGTAATTTTGGAGGCATAGAATGGAAAATATTATCTTATACGCTATAACTTTATTGCTATTGTTGGTATCACTGGTTAAAGACAAAGGTAAAACAAAAATGGCGCTGAAAAAAGCCTGGAAAGCCTTTGATAATATCCTGCCTGAATTCCTCGGGGTCATTTTACTGGTGGGCATTATGCTTGGCATATTAAACGCTGAGTTAATCTCAAAAATAATAGGGGAACAATCGGGGTGGTTAGGGGTCATCCTTGCTGCAGTCGTGGGCGCGATCACCTTAATACCAGGGTTTATAGCTTTCCCGACTGCGGCCATGCTCCTGGAGCATGGGGCGGGTTTAATGCAAATCGGGGCCTTTGTTTCCGCACTAATGATGGTTGGTGTGGTGACTATGCCGGTTGAAATCAAATATTTCGGCAGGAAACTCACATTCGCGAGAAACGGTCTGGCCTTTATATTTTGTTTCATTGTGGCTTATATTATAGGAAAGGTTGTCGGAGGGGTATGAAATATTTAAAGAGATACAGATTCTTTTTGCTTACGATAGTATTGATGGCGATAATTTTCATAATTAATAAGGAGGTTGGACTCAAGGCGCTCAATGTAACTGGTTTTAGTCTGAAGGAAATGCTTTTGGTTATTCCCCCGGTTTTTATACTTTTGGGATTGCTGGATGTCTGGGTGCCGCGTGAAACTATGATGAAATATATGGGCGAGAGTTCCGGACTTACCGGGATAATATTGGCTTTTATCATAGGTTCGGCAGCAGCAGGACCATTGTTTGGCGCTTTCCCGGTAGCAGGCATGTTCATGAAAAAGGGCGTCAGGTTTTTAAACGTTTTGATATTCATTGGCGCCTGGTCAACGACAAAAATACCGATGCTCTTGTTTGAGCTATCTGCGCTAGGAACAACTTTCACCGTGACGAGGCTGCTCATTAACATACCTGGCATAATTTTGATCGCCTATGTTTTATCTTCCTTAGTATCAAAAGAGGAAATCGCCGGAATCTATGAGAAGGCGCAATCTCTCTAGCAGCTGACTGTAGGAGAGGGCTTTGCAAAGAGTGTTTTGGCCTTTTCAATTAGCTTGTCAATACCCTTGTCTCCTCTAAGGTGTTGATGTGGTATAATAACTCATAAAACATCTGTTTATATATGAAGGAGCGAGTTCTTGATGCCAGCAAATTATTTAATCTATGTATCCAATGCCGGGGTACTGTTAAATATCGACAATAGGAAGATACTCATTGATGCGCTTTGTAAGACAAGCTCAGTTTATAAAAACCCTTCCGCTGAAATAACCGAACAGATTATCAACGGCGAGGCGCCTTTCGATAACATCGACCTGATGCTTATCTCTCATTATCATGAAGACCATTTCGACGCCGAAGGTATCGGCAGGTTTATTCTGAATAACAAACAGGCAGTGGTTATTTCATCAGAAAAAGTGATTTCCTTAATTGAAAAAGGAATTGCTCCCGGTCTGGACGGAAACCTGATTGGATTGAATTCCGTACTGCATAGCGAAGTAAGGCTGACTGTTAACGGGATAGATATTCTTGCCGTTTCGCTGGCTCATGACGGGAGGATGTTTGGGCACGTTGCGAACTATGCCTATCTTATCGACGGCAGCTTTAAGGTCTTTCATACAGGTGATGCGGCGGGGAGAAAAGAAAACTATGAGAACCTGAACCTTGCAAAATATAATATTGACCTCTTGCTTGCCCCCTTTCCGTATATCGGGCTGAGTTCGGCACGGCAAGTAATAAAAGAATATATCAAACCGCGCAAAGTCGCATTGCTGCACCTGCCGTACGAGGAGCGGGACCGCGACGGTTGGATCAAGGCAACGAAAAAAAGCTATCAAAGCGTTGAAGGCGCTTTCCCGGAAGCAGTGCTCTTGGAAAATATCGGCAGTATCATGGACCTCTAGACATTGACTTAGTAAATTATTTTTTATATAATTTCACTTGGTAATAACAAAAAAATAGTACTGCGAGATAACCTCTCGTCCCCCGAGGGATGGGGGGTTTTTGTTCTGATACCGGCATATCGTGAGGAGGTTGGCTAAAGTGCAGGAACGTTACGATTTCAGCGGGATAGAAAAGAAATGGCAGCAGAATTGGGGACAGCAGAGCCTTTACAAGGTAGAGGAGAGAGCAGGAAAGCAAAAATACTATTGCCTTGAAATGTTCCCGTATCCTTCAGGAAACTTACATATGGGTCATGTGCGAAATTATTCTATCGGTGACGTAGTAGCCCGTTTCAAATCGATGAGGGGCTACAATGTGCTTCATCCGATGGGCTGGGATGCCTTCGGACTTCCTGCTGAAAATGCTGCGATAAAAAACGGGATACCCCCTGCCAAATGGACGATCGCTAATATTCATAATATGCGCAGTCAGTTGAAATCAATGGGTATCAGCTATGATTGGGACAGAGAAGTGGCTACGTGCCTGCCTGATTATTATAAGTGGACCGAGTGGCTCTTCCTGCAATTATATAAAAATGGCCTGGCCTATAAGAAAAAGGCGCACGTGAACTGGTGCCCGGGCTGTGCGACAGTGCTTGCCAATGAACAGGTTGTTGACGGGGCTTGTGAACGCTGTGAATCAATAGTTGAGAAGAAGGCACTGGAACAGTGGTTTTTCCGGATCACCGATTATGCCCAGGAGCTGTTAGACAGCCTTGTTGATCTGCCAGGTTGGCCGAGCAAGGTAAAAACGATGCAGGAGAATTGGATCGGGCGCAGTGAAGGAGCGGAAATATACTTTAGAGCGGAAAAGACAGGCGAAAGGGTCCCGGTCTATACAACGAGACAGGACACAGCTTTTGGTGTGACTTACCTCGTTCTTGCGCCGGAGCATCCGCTCGTCGAAAAGCTTATCAGTGGGACAGCCTATGAAAAGCCGGTTAGAGAATTTGTTAAACGAGTCCAGCAAATGACTGAGATCGACAGGACTTCGACGGAAACCGAAAAGGAAGGCATGTTCACTGGCTCCTATGTCCTTAATCCGTTAAATAACGAAAAGGTACCTGTCTGGGTGGCCAACTATGTGCTGCTCGAATATGGAACCGGAGCAGTTATGGGTGTTCCGGCGCATGATGAGAGAGACTTTGCCTTTGCGAAGAAATACAAGCTGCCGATTCGTATCGTTATCCAGCCTCTTGAGCGGGAGCTTGTCCTCGAAGAGATGACTACTGCCTATACTGAAGAAGGAATTATGGTAAATTCTGCGGACTATAACGGTCTGCCCAACACGCAAGGACTTGTGAAAGTTGCTGCTCATCTGGAGTCCGCCGGATTTGGAAAGATAAAAATTAATTTTCGTTTAAGGGACTGGCTAATCTCACGCCAGCGTTTCTGGGGTGCGCCTATTCCGATTATCTATTGCGAGAAATGCGGAGCCTTACCGGTGCCGGAGGAGGACCTGCCGGTTATGCTGCCGCCTGATGTGGAATTTAAACCGACCGGGGAGTCCCCGCTGAAGTATATCCCGGAGTTTCTAAACACAAAATGTCATAAATGCGGCGGGCCTGCCCGGCGCGAAACGGACACTATGGATACGTTTGTCTGCTCTTCGTGGTACTTCCTGCGTTATACCGACCCGAAGAATACCGGTGAGGCCTTTAACCGTGATAAGGTCGATTACTGGATGAATGTCGACCAATATATCGGCGGCGTGGAGCACGCTATTTTGCATCTGATGTATGCCCGCTTTTTCACGAAGGCGCTGGCCGACTTCGGGCTTGTCGGTGTAAGGGAGCCTTTCCAGAATCTCCTGACTCAGGGTATGGTTCTCAAAGACGGCTCGAAGATGTCGAAATCCAAGGGCAACGTAGTTAGCCCGGAGGAGATTATTAAAAAGTATGGGGCGGATACAGCCCGGCTCTTTATCCTGTTTGCGGCCCCGCCTGAACGCGATCTTGAATGGAGCGATCAGGGTGTCGAGGGTTCTTACCGCTTCTTGAACAGGGTCTGGCGGTTGATCTACAACTATATTAATGACGGGAAGAAAATCAATACCGGAGCGGAGCTGACTCCTGCCGATAAAGACCTGCGCCGCTTACTGCACACAACGATTAAGAAAGTGACCGATGATATTGAGCAGAGATTCAACTTTAATACAGCCATCAGTGCGATAATGGAACTTGTTAACGGCCTTTATCCTTATCGTGAAAAAGAACGGCAAAATATGGCTTTGGTTCAAGAAACCATCGATAATCTCATTATTTTACTTGCTCCTTTTGCCCCGCATTTCAGTGAAGAGTTATGGCAGGCTGCCGGGCACGAGGGCAGTGTGCATCTTATGCCATGGCCTGTGTACAGTGAGGAAGCTCTGGCCGCCGATGTAATAGAGGTTGTCCTACAGATTAACGGAAAGGTCCGGGACCGGATCATGGTTGATGCATGCCTTACTGCAGAGGAATTGAAAGAGGCTGTCATGTCCATTGATAAGGCTAAAGCCGCAATTGACGGGAAACAGGTAATTAAGGTTATCACAGTACCTGGGAAACTCGTCAATATCGTTGTAAGATAAAGGCAAACTCCAATAAGATATCGTGAACATCAAGATATGTTCCAGTACAGCTGTCAGCATTATCAGAAACGAGGTTGCACTTAATCACGGTATAATTCGGACAAGACTTTACTAAGTTTCTCAATAGTGTACGGTTTTGGAATAACGCCGCAAAACCCATACTCCCTGTAATTTGCCATAATCGGATCATTGGAATAACCGCTTGAGACAATGGCTTTTATATTAGGATTAATTTCCTGCAAAAGTTTAATAGTCTTTTTCCCGCCCAGACCACCTGGTATGGTTAGATCCATTATTACCAGATCGAATGGATTGTTGGCCTTGATAGCATTCCGGTACAGATCAATAAAGGTGATATCATTCTCGGAGGTGATAACCTCAAATCCGAGGTGACTAAGCATTTTATCGACCATCATTCTGATGTTTTCGTTATCATCCATAAAGAGCACACGGCCTTTGCCAAACACAAGAGCCTCTTGAAATTTTTTGCCTGTTGCCGTACCTTCAAGCGAAGCAGGAAGATAAATATGGAACGTGGTTCCCTTGTTAAGACGGGATTTTACAGAGATATAGCCATCATGTCTTTTGATTATGGAATAAGAGGTAGCGAGTCCCAGACCATGCCCCTCTTTTCTGGTCGTAAAATACGGGTCAAAAATCTTCGGAAGATGCTCCGGCAATATTCCCAAACCCTCATCTTTTATCAAGATTACTATGTAATTGCCTGGTTTTTCAAGTGGATGGTCCTTCCCGGTGACCCTGACATTCCTGCAGCTAAAATGAATGGTTCCACCCTGAGGCATGGCTTGGCAGGCATTGATAACCAGATTATAGATTACCTGGCTGATTTGACCTTTATCGACCTCAATGTTCCAGATATTTTTTGGAATCTTGAAAACACACGAGACATTCGTGCCGCTTAAAGCAAAACCGGTAGAATCATAAAGCAATTCCGAAATCGAGACAGACTCTTTAATCGGGGTGCCCCCTTTAGAAAAGGTCAGCAATTGATTAGTAAGGTGCTTCGAGCGGTTGGCGGCTTTTTCAATCTCGGCCAGGAACCGGTTTTTCTTATCTTCTGGAGCCAGGGACAGTTTAATCAGCGAGGCGTTACCCAGTATCACTGTCAGGAGATTGTTAAAATCATGGGCCAGGCCGCCGGCCAGGATGCCAAGCGACTCCAGTTTCTCAGCTTTTAAGCTTTCTTCTTCCATTTTTCTGCGCACAGTAATATCGCGTATTGATTCTATAGCACCGACCACATTTCCTTTTGTATCGTATAATGGCGTAGCTTTTCCCCAAATCAGGGAATCGGGGAGCGCAGGGACAGTGAACTCAGCTTCAAGCGAATCATCAATCCTCCGAAGGACAGAATACTTTTCTTCATGAAGCGGCGAGCGATGAAATAGCAGGTCGATTAAAATAGGCTCTCTCTTGTGGTAAAAGGGCAGGGCATATTCATAATTGCCTTTGCCGAGCATATCCCGGGACGGTATACCGGTTAGTTTTTCTATCGCATAGTTCCAAGTGATGACTTTGCCTTCCAGATCGATTGCAAAAGTAGCGTCCGGTAGGAAATCGATGATGTCGGCCAGGCGCTGCCGGGATTCTCCAAGAATTTTCTCATATTGATTATTTTTCTCACCAATACAACCGACTATGTAAGCAATAATAAAAAACACCGATGCGCGCAGCACATCGTCTATCAATACGGTGTGGAAAACAATAGAATAAGGGACGATTAGAATGAAGGCAAAAAATAAGGCTAAGAAGATACTTTTTTTGCCCCACCAGAAACCTACCACAACAATCGGTATATAAAAGAAATGTGTGAAGACGATACGGAGCTGTAAAACAAATTGTGCATAACAAATCAAACAGGTCGAAAAAAAAATTAGTATGATAATAATGTAAATATTCAAAGATGTACTGCTTTTTGAGAAACGCCTTATCCTATTAGAGAAGATTTCTTTTAACAATTCTATCACCTTTGCTTTTAAAATAAGGATATACTAAGGTAATTAGAAATCGTCCTTACTATTTAGGATAAAATGTTTGCCATACCTCTTAGCTTAAAAAATCTGGGCGATTTTTTTCCGCTGGTTGAAATCGAGTCTTTGCTCGGATTTGATACTCTTGATATACATAACTACCCGATCTAAAGTAACGACAGGAAGGCTGCGGTCTGATAGTCTTGTGCCTTCTTGAAAGAAAACAACTACCGGGTATATAGCAGCCTCTATATCATGGCCGGACAGAATTTCCTTTACACCTGTTACTTTTTCGGTGGTAGTCAACAGAGGATTAAATATAGTTTTATTAACGTTGCTGCGTTTGCCTTTGCGCGTAACGATCCATTCCGGCTCATCGGCTGATACGGTAATATTGCCTGCTTCGGTGCGAATTTCTAAAAGGAAAACGCCATTTGGGCCAACTATCAGATAATCAATTTCCCAGCGCGCGTTATTTATTGTAGTGATTTTCACATCCGCTAAAAGCAGGTACTCATCATTCAGCTTATCCAAAGCCACAGAGACAACGGAATTCCAGGGCTTCATGCCGGCGGTCTGCAGTTCTTTCTCCCGTTTAAAAAACCGAAGAAGCATAAACATCACGAAAATTGCCAGAAGATAAATGTAGGACTGAAGAGAGCTGAAAAAGTTGCCTCCACTACCCATTCGTGCCACAACCAGGCCAAATAGAATGCCGATGGCCCCATAAATCAGATAAGGCAGGTAGGCCGATTTTTTAGACTTGCCGGAAGTTGACATTGAACGAAATTCTCTGACCAATAAAAAGCCTCCTTTATAGGTATTAATTTATATTGAAATGGCAAGATCAAGACTATATTTATATAATTTCAATAAAACTACATTTATATTATATATTTTTCTCTTTGTTCGGGATAAATCCTGCATACAAAGCAAATTATGTAGTAAACAACCAGTGTCTTTAGGAGTCTGGGAATGAAGGTCTTTATGACTAGCTGAGGAGGCGGACGTCTATGCAGGCTGGATATTACGAAAAGCTCAGGACGGAGATGGAGGTTTCTGCAGAGCTAATGAATAGTATTGCCGAAAATTTTCAAAAAGAAATGAGGCTAGGACTACATGATCATACCGGCTCGCTGAAAATGCTGCCCTCTTATACAGATAATCCTTCCGGGCAGGAAGCCGGTATCTACGTGGCTATAGATTTCGGAGGGACTAATGTCCGGATCATGCTGATTGAGCTTATGGCGGAACGTGGATACCGTGAGAAGAAGCGCATCTGTTTTAGCCTGAAGGATGAAAAAAAAGGCTATGATTTTACATCGGAAAAGGTGACAGGCGAGGAGTTATGTCAGTTTCTAGTGAGCAAAATCAAGCTTCTTGTTCAACCAGGCATTGTCTATAGTTTGGGGTATACCTTTTCTTTTCCGTGCAGAGCTGACGGAATCAATCATGCCGTTCTTTTAAAATGGACGAAGGAGTTCAAAACAGCAGGTGTGGAAGGCGAAGATATGATGAGTTTGTTGCTTGCGGCGCTTGAACGCGAAAAACTTGAAAATGTTGTTCCGAGGGCAATTATTAATGATACGGTTGGAACACAGCTTGCACTTGCCTATACGGATTGCGATTGTGACATTGCGACGGTCCTTGGCACAGGGCATAATACATCCTACCTAGAGAAAGAATATCCTGGATTTTTAAATCCGGTAATTATCAATATTGAATCCGGTAATTTTAACAAAATACCTTTGACAAAATATGACCGGATGCTAGATGCATGCTCAGAAAGACCGGGTGCGCAGCTTCTAGAGAAAATGGTAGCAGGAAGGTACCTTGGAAGGCTGGCCCAAACAATAGTTCATGAACTGCTGTCAATTGATATGAAGGGTTTTACGACCTTTGATCTCAACACAGTATTACAGGATCGGACTGACGATCTCAGGAATATTCAGAGACTCCTGGAGACGCAATTCTTTGTGTATGAAAGCCCATATCAGGTAAGATCATTAATCAGAGAGATCTGCGATCTCATCGCAGTTCGCTCAGCCCATCTTGCTGCAGCTACCCTAGTCGGCATTTTTCGACATATTGATCCGGGACTTAAAAAAAGACATACTGTTGCTGTAGAAGGTTCATTGTATGAGAAGATGAACGGTTATTCCGAAACCCTCGGAACCGCACTGCAAGGGGCTCTCGGTGAGAAGGCAGGACAGGTAAAATTAAAAACAGCCAAGGGCGGTCCTTGCCTCGGAGCAGCAATAGCTGCTGCAATTGCGGAAAATAATCGAAAGTCGTGAAAACCGAACTGGGGATAAACCTGTGGATAATGTTGATAATATTCTTAAAATTACGGATATGGACTTATTTCTATTGTCGAAAGATAATAACTTAGGCGTTTATCTTATCTTATTATAATAGATAGCAGCGATTATTTGCGAAAATCACATGATAATATCGGAATTATGATCTTCAAAGGCGCATGATGGGAAAAAATAGTATTTATAAAAAGATTAGCAGGAAAAGCACAACAAATGGCGAAATATGGTATATATGTGATAAATAGGATTTATAGTTCGGTAATAGAGGGAGGATAGACAATGGAGAAGATCTCGCGGAAGATGCAGCTGATTATTTTTGCTGCTCTTGGGATTTTGATTTTTTTTGGCGGAGCAAGATATTATGAAATGCGCCTGGATTCAGTTAGGTTCGAAGCCAGTTTAGCTGTTGAGGAAGAGGAAACCAGGGTAGAACAGCAAGCGGAAGACGAAGCACTAAAACTAGTCTCAGTTCATGTAGTGGGTGCGGTGGAAAAATCAGGCGTGTTTACACTTGCCGAGAATAAACGCGTTAACGATGCGGTGGAGCTTGCCGGTGTGTTGCCTACGGCTGATCTGTCACAAATTAATCTGGCCTTACCGCTCGAAGACGGCAAACAAATATATGTCCCGGCAAAAGGAGAAAAGGCAGCGGCACGCAGTACTTTTGCGAGTGCGAAACAGGGTGACGGTAATATAAATATTAATACGGCCGGTGCGTCGGAACTTGACCGTTTGCCTGGAATTGGACCTGCTCTCGCTCAGCGCATCATTGACTATCGCGAAAAAAACGGTGCGTTTGGCAGTATTAACGATATTACTAAGGTTTCCGGCATAGGTCCTGCTATGTTCGAGAAGTTGAAGGATAAGATTAGAGTAAATTAATATATGTAAAAAGGAGACGGACATGAACCGGCCTTTTCTGCTGATTACATGTTTTTTTTGTAGTGGGATTATCTTCGGACGATATGTTGCGCTGAGTTCAAGCTTGTGGCTGGCCCTGACCGGGGCAGCATTTTTTATTAATCTGATATTTTTTGGCTGTAAACGTAGAATTTACCCAGCCCTTTTGCTGGTTTGTGTAGCTATCGCGGGAGCTTTCTGGTATACCGAAAGCCGCGCTCCGGAAAATTTGTACAAAGATTTTGTAGGTTCGCTTGCACGCGGAGAGGGTGTTATTCTTACTTACCCGCAGATCGGCAGCTATAATCAAAATTTTACCGTGAGATTGTCGGAGTTATCGCAAGATAGTGACGGAGGCTTGTGTTTTGCCGGACTTGAAAAAATATTGCTGACCGTACCTGCAGATTTGCATGATAACTTTCTGCCTGGCATGAGGGTGGAATTTAGCGGCGAATTGTTCCGCCCGAACGAAGCTCGAAATCCCGGAGCCTTTGATTATAGGGAGTATCTGGCTAACCAGAAGGTGTTTTATGGCCTTAAATGCGGCAAAGGGACTGTCCATACAGTAGCAAGCGAAGATGGGCTGCGGGTTTTGGCAGCGCGTGGGCGCGTGAAAGTGAGTCAATATTTAGAACAGCTTTTACCGAGCGAAGAGAAAGGCTTACTTCTTGGCCTACTGTTTGGCGACGTAAGCGGAATTGACGAAAAGGAATGGGAAGGCTACCAGCGTGCGGGCATAGTTCACCTTTTTGCTGTTTCCGGGTATAATATCGCCTTTGTTTTAGGAATAGCCTGGTTCTTTCTCTCCTTTTTTGGTCCCCGCCCGTTTTGGCGGCTCTTCTGGGGTGTTGTTATCCTTTGGGGTTACTATTTTATGGTGGGGTGGTCGGCTTCTATTGTGCGCGCCTCTTTCATGGCCTTCTTTGGTCTGCTTGCTCTTTGCGCAGGCAGAAAACAGGATTTCCTTACTAGCTTGGCGCTGGCAGCTTTAGTTATTCTCCTTCTTAATCCCGGAGAGATTTTTCAGGTGGGCTTCCAGCTGTCTTTCCTTGCGACAGCAGGAATAGCTTATCTTTCACCGCAGTTTCAAAAATGGGGGTTAGGCCAGTTGTTATCTCCAACCTTGGCCGCGCAGTTGACTACAATTCCTTTGTCGGTCTATCATTTTAACCTTATTTCACTAGTGGCGCCTTTTCTAAATATCATCGCCATATTTATCAGCGGGGCGGTTACTATCCTGGGATTAATCGGGTGTTTGCTGATCTGGATTTTCCCGGGATTGGCAGCCCCCATTTTCATAACTGCGGGCTCAATGATGTATGCCCTGAGCAGATTTATCCTCTGGTGGGCGGAATTTGATTGGGCAAGCCTTGTAATCCCAAATATATCGCCCTATTTTATTATATCTATATACGTTTTCCTGCTGGTCTTGCCGCAAATACCAAGGCTTCTACCAGCCTTCTCGCATGTACCGCTTAAAATCAAGGCGTTGGCTGCGGGTGTTTTCCTACTAGGATGTCTCATCTTTGCCTGGCCTCAGCCCGCCCGGCTCGAAGTTGTTTTCTTGGATGTCGGGCAGGGGGACAGCATTTTTATCAGGACCCCGGGCGGCCGTACCTGCCTGATCGACGGCGGAGGAACGCCTGGTTCCGCATATATGGTGGGACTGAACGTTGTTAAGCCCTATTTGCATAGCCGCGGGGTGCGGAAAATCGATGTCATGGTCATGTCCCACAATGATGGCGACCACAGCGAGGGGCTTATTGAAATAATTCCGTCATTTGTGGTCGGAGCATTTCTCATGCCGCCGGTCGACGCGAATAACGAAACAGATAAGGCTATTTTGGATTTGTGTAATGAAAGGAATATTCCGCTCTCCGAATTAACGGCTGGACAGCAGTTGGTTTTAGATAAGCAAGTGTGTCTTGAGGTTTTAAACCCTGTCAGGGGCAGCGAAATGAAGGGCAATAACAGCTCCCTCGTTTTTAGACTTGTTTTCGGCCAGGCAGAGTGGCTGTTGACAGGGGATATAGAGAATGTCGTTATTGAGGAAATGCTCAGACGTTCTGATATACTAAAGTCGGATATTCTAAAGCTCCCGCATCATGGAGGCCTCTCTTCATTTAATAAAGAATTTTATCGTGCTGTAGCTCCGCAGGCTGTAATCGCTTCGGTCGGGATAAACAATTATAACCACCCGCATCCGAGCGTAAAGGCCTATTTCGCCCAGCAGAAGATACCTTTTTATGCGACTGTTGATTATGGTGCGGTGTTTACGGAAAGTGATGGCCGAACCATCCGTATTCGCACTATGCATCAATAAGCATATCGATGCAAATTTTGCTGGCAAGGTATACAAAAGAGTCGCAATTCTTGTGATATAATAGGAAAAACAAAGGGGTGATAGTATGCAGTATCAGAGCCTGTTAAACAGTATAAAACGCGGTGTGCTGGCGCCGGTTTATCTTATTTGCGGCGAAGAGGATTATTTGCAGGAACTGATGCTGAATGCTTTAAAGGAAAATCTCCTAAGTCCGGATTTAGGAACCTTTAATCTGGACGAGCTTGACGGAGAGAAGGTATCACCAGGCCAAATCGTGCAGAGTGCAGTGGCGCTGCCGGTATTTGCGGAAAAGCGGCTGGTCATTGTCTTTAACCCAAATTTTTTGCAGGCCCGGAAAAAAGACAGTGATACCCAAGAGATATCCAGCGGTGATAAAGCTCTCCTGGAGTACCTTGCCGACCCGTTAACCTCGACCTGCTTGGTTTTTTGGGTCAAAGGCGCCGTTGATAAAAGGAAAAAAATATTGAAAGCAATAACTAAAGCCGGAGTAGTATTCGAGGTAAATCCCTATAAAGGTGTAGAATTAAATGAGTGGCTCATGAATGAGGCCCGGCTGCTCGGGAAATCACTCGAGCCCAAGGCTTTGGAATATATCGTACTTCATAGCAATAACAGCTTGCGCCAACTGAGAAGTGAAATCGAGAAGCTGGCTCTGTACAGCGGAAATGAACGGGTGATTACCCTCGCCGTAGCGGAGAAGCTTCTCATTAAAACGAGTGAGGCTAGTATTTTTGTACTTGTAGATAATATTGGACATAAAAAAGCGGAAGCGGCGCTTATAGAGCTGCGCAGCCTTTTAGAAAAAGGGGAAGCAGCCGTAATGGTTCTTTATATGATCGCCAGACAGTTCAGACTGATATTGCTGGCTAAGGAAATGGCTAAAAGGGGCTTGACGGAGAAACAAATTACTTCAGAGCTGTCGCTGCATCCGTTTGTTACAGGGAAGATATTGCGCCAGTCTGAAAAGTTTTCGTTTGCTGAGATCGAAACCAGTCTGCAGCTGGTACTTGAGAGCGATATAGCTATCAAGACCGGGGCTCCGGGAGGGATTACCATCGAAGGTCTTATCCTCGGTCTCGTGGGAGTTGCACCTACGGAGGCAAGATAAGCGGCTGTAATATTAAAGTTCGCCGGGAGGGTGGAAATTTATGAATTTAACCTGCAGCGCAAAAGAACTGGAGAAACAGATTATTAACTGGCGCAGGGAACTGCACCAATGTCCGGAGCTGGGTCTGGATACACCTGTAACCGCGGCATATCTTTCGCAAAGGTTAACGGAAATGGGGATTGAACACCGGATGAAAGTAGGTGTGTCCGGTATTGTAGGTATAATCAGGGGTAATGGCGGCAACCCCTGCGCTGATAAAGTCGGAAGGCAAAAGACAATCGGTCTGCGCAGCGATATGGACGGGCTCGCGATTATCG
Source organism: Peptococcaceae bacterium UBA6129 (assembly GCA_002422465.1). Taxonomy (GTDB): domain Bacteria; phylum Bacillota; class Peptococcia; order DRI-13; family UBA6129; genus UBA6129. Next base: position 44,230 of record DIVP01000148.1, read on the forward strand.
AGGAAACCGGCCTTGCGTTTGCAGCCACTAACGGCAATATGCATGCGTGCGGACATGATGCCCATATGGCCATGTTGCTTGGCGCTGCAAAGATACTCCAGGATCATCGTGAGCGTTTTAAGGGCAGTGTCAAGCTGATTTTTCAACCGGCCGAAGAAGGTCCGGGTGGAGCTAGGCTCATGATCAGCGAAGGAGCGCTTGAAAACCCCGATGTCGACGCAATTCTGGGACTGCATATCGGTATTATTTCCAAAGAGGTTGACACCGGGCAGGTAGGCATTCACTACGGCAACATGATGGCAAGTCTCGACGATTTTAAAATCAGGGTAATCGGTAAAGGATGTCACGGCGCTATGCCGGACACCGGCGTTGATCCTATTGTCATGAGTGCACAGGTCGTCAATGCGCTTCAGACAATTGTGAGCCGTGAGGTCAGGCCAACGCATTCGGCAGTAGTTTCGATTGGCGTTATACGTGGGGGGAGAGCCTTTAATATCATCCCGGATGAGGTTGAGATGATCGGCACCGTCCGCGCAATCAGGAGTGATGTGCGCGAAATGATTGCCGCGCGCATCAAAGAGATCGTTGCCGGTATCACCGGCGCTATGGGCGGCAGCTACGAATATCATTATACGATGGGTTATCCGCCGCTTGTAAATGATGCCCGGTTTACGCGCGAATTTAAGAAAACAGCCGAGCGGATAGCAGGAGCAGAAAATGTAGTGGAGATGTCCGAACCCAGCATGGGCGGAGAGGATATGGCTCATTACCTTGAGAAGGTACCGGGTACATATTTCCTGCTCGGTTCTAATAATCCTGCGAAAAATATAATTCACCCGCATCACAGCTCCAAATTTGACGTTGATGAGGATGTCCTCTATCTAGGTAGTGCGCTGCTCGCGCAGGGGGCCTTTGACTGGCTGAAAAAAGAAGCTTCAGTAAACATGACCGAATAATTAAGCGAACAGCAGCTATGGTACCAAGCACATACGAAGCCGGCTGTGACTAACGAGGAGAAGGGGGGCTTGCCGGTATGGAAAAAATGATTAACCTGACGATAAACGGACAAAACACCCAGTGCCGGGAAGGGACAACTATTCTCGCGGCAGCTTTGTCGCTCGGGATTGCGATACCCCGGCTCTGCCATCACCCGCTGATTTCGACGATAGGTTCATGCCGCATGTGTGTTGTGGAAATAGAGGGCGCGAAGAATTTGCCGGCCTCGTGCAGCACACCGGCAGCGAACGGGATGAAGGTACAGACCGAATCGCCGCGTGTTGTCGAAGCGCGTCGGATGATTCTTGATTTATTGCTCGGCAATCACCGCGTTGAGTGCCTGACCTGTGAAAAGAATGGGGACTGCCTATTACAGGATTATGCTTACCAATATGGGATCAGTGCGACAAGCTTTAACGGACCTAAAAGGGAGTACCCTGCTGATGCGAGCAATCCTTTCTTTGAAAGGGACCACAGCAAATGTATACTTTGTGGTCGCTGTGCCAATGTTTGTGCCGAGAGGATCGGAAATAGCGTCTACCATTTCGCTTACCGGGGCTTTGCTGCAAAAATGGTTGCTGCTCTCGATAATAATCTCGAAGAATCACCATGTGTGTTTTGCGGGAACTGTATAACCCTCTGCCCTACAGGCGCATTGCAGCCCAAACTCAGCAAGGGGAAGGGCCGTGTCTATGACTTAAAGAGGGTGCGGACAATCTGCCCATATTGTGGTGTAGGCTGTGCGCTTAATCTTCAGTTGAATAATGGGAAAATTGTCGGCGTTGAACCGGCCAATGGACCGGCAGATCGTAATCTGCTCTGCGTGAAAGGGCGGTTTGGCTGGGACTTTATCGAGCATCCCGAACGTCTGAAAAAGCCGCTCGTTCGTAAGGACGGCGAGCTGGTTGAAACGACGTGGGACGAAGCGCTCTCTTATACGGCGGCAAAGCTCCTCGAAATCAAAGGAAAATACGGAGCGGATGCCATTGCCGGGATGAGCTCCGCTAAATGCACGAATGAAGAGAATTACCTTATGCAAAAATTCATGCGCGCCTGTATCGGTACAAACAGCGTGGATAACTCTGCCCGGCTCTGTCATGCCTCAACGATCGTCGGTTTATCAGAGGCATTCGGGAGCGGTGCGGCTACAAATTCCTTGGCCGAACTCGATGAAGCCGCGGCTTTTTTGGTCATAGGTTCGAATACGACCGAAACTCACCCGGTCATCAGTTTCAGGCTGCAGCAGGCTCACCGCCGTGGAGCCAAACTGATTGTTGCCGACCCGCGCCGGACAGATTTGGCCGAGAAGGCCGATATCTACCTTCAGCACCTGCCCGGCACAGATGTCGCTTTGTTGAACGGGATGCTCAACGTAATAATTAACGAGGGGCTCTGCGATGAAGAGTTTATTGCAGCCCGTACTGAGGGGTTTGAGACATTAAAAAATGCTGTCATGAAATATACCCCGGAATATACGGAAGGTATAACCGGCGTACAGGCGGGGGATATCGCGAGTGCGGCCAGAGTGTATGCTCAGTCCGGACATAGCGTCATTCTCTATGCAATGGGAATTACGCAGCATATTTCCGGAACCGATAACGTCCAGAGTATTGCCAACCTTGCAATGGCCACAGGAAATGTCGGGAGGGAAAGCACCGGAGTTTATCCGCTGAGGGGACAAAACAATGTTCAGGGCTCCTGCGATATGGGGGCTTTGCCTGTCTATTTCCCCGGTTACCAGAAGGTTGACGACGAGACCGTGAGGAGCAAATTTGAGAAGGCTTGGGGTGTGCGGCTGCCTGTGAGCCGCGGTCTATCCGAGATGGACATGATTGATGCGGCGGCAGGCGGTAAACTGAAGGCGCTCTATATCATAGGGGAGAATCCGATGATGAGCAACCCCGATATTACCTATGTCGAGCGGGGCTTAAGAAACCTGGACTTTCTTGTCGTTCAGGATATTTTCCCGACCGAGACTACGCGGCTTGCCGATGTGGTTCTGCCTGGAGCTACTTTTGCCGAAAAGGAGGGTACTTTCAGCAATACGGAGCGCAGGGTGCAAAGGCTGACTAAGGCAATCGAGCCTGTCGGGGAAAGTCTGCCGGATTGGGAGATTATCTGCCGGCTGGCTGCATTGCTTGGGTACCCGATGAAGTATGCCAATACCGGCGAAATCATGGAAGAAATCACTTCGGTGACGCCCAGCTACGGCGGCATGACTTATGAACGTTTGCGCGAGACAGGGCTGCAATGGCCTTGCCCTGACGGCAGTCATCCCGGTACGAAGTATCTGCATAAGGAGCGTTTCACGAGAGGATTGGGCAAATTCAGACTAGCCGTCTTCCAGCCACCGGCTGAGCTTCCGGATGAACAGTATCCGCTGATCTTCGTGACCGGACGCCATTTATATCATTACCACACCGGGACGATGACGCGCAGGTCTTATGGGCTCGAGACCCACAGGCCGGAGGCATATGTCGAGGTGAATCCGGATACTGCGGCAAAACTCGGGATAGCCGACGGGGAAACGGTCCGGGCAGTGAGCCGCCGCGGGGCTATCGAGATCAAAGTGGCGTTAACCACACGTATCCCTGAGAAAATAATCTTTGTACCTTTTCATTATAAAGAGGCGGCTGCCAACCTGCTCACAAATCCGGCCGCCGACGCTGTTGCACAGATACCGGAATTTAAAGTATGTGCCGCCCGCCTTGAGCCGCTAAAAAGAGGTAAAAAAGCATGACTGAGGCATTACTACAGGAATATCGTTAATTAGAAAAAAGAAAGAGGTTAAAAGCATGATAAAACACAGCAACTATTTTGAAGGCAAAGTTCAAAGTTTGGGAATGAATACAAAAGAAGGATATGCAACTGTTGGTGTGATTGAACCGGGAGCGTATACATTTAACACAGCATCCGAGGAACATCTTACTATTATTGAGGGAACAATAAAGGCAAAATTACCAGGTAAAGACTGGACAGAAGTAAGGACAGGCGAAAAAATTATCGTTCAGGCAAATGCGTCGTTTGAGATAGAAGCAACAGAAGATGCGGCTTATATCTGCTTTTACAAGTAGCAGGCTTGAACTTTAAGGATTGCAGATTAGTATTGGTTATTATACAATAGAATTAGCCAATACTATACTAAGGGGTGCTTAATATGGCGACAAAGGTTAAGAATGTCACCTTTTCATTACCAACCGAGCTAATGGAAAAGTATAAGTCTTACGCAAAAAGCAGTTATATACCCTCAGTGAATGCTGGGGTGAAAGAAGCACTTGAAGAATATTCACTTAAGATAGAAAAGGATAAATTAAAAAAGGAAATGATGAAAGCGGCAAAAGACCCTATATTTGTGCAGGATTTAGAAGAAAGTATGCGGGCATTTGAATATTCCGACATAGAGTCGGCAGGGAGAGAGAAGGAATGGTAGAATACCAGTGGGGGGTTTTCTGGGCTGACCTTGAACCGACCAAAGGATCCGAACAAGCCGGGACAAGACCAGTTTTGGTTATTTCGGCAGAAGAAGCAAACCAGGCATTGCCGGTCGTAACAGTATTATCGCTGACTTCTGTCAAACCAGGCAGAAAAATATACCTCATAGAATCTTTATTAACTTCAAATGCGACCGGATTGCCAAAAGATTCAATAGCAATGGCGCATCAGATTAGAGCTATTGCAAAGGAACGGCTAGGAGAGAAATGCGGAAGTATCAGCTCAGAGGAGATTAAGAAACAAGTCCGCGAGGCAATAAAAATATATCTCGATATCTAAAAAAGGTTTTAATGAAACAAAAAAAACGCCGCTATGCGGCGCTTTTTAACGTTCGGTTTTAGCTGATCTACACAGCTGACTTGTTTAATTTTTGTGTCAGACGCGATTTTTTGCGGGCAGCCATATTTCTATGAACGAGACCCTTGCTTGCAAGTTTATCAATAATCCGGTTGGCCTTTTGAAGATTATCCTGCGCAGTAGTTTGATCTTCCCCTTTAAGGGATGTCTCAAAACGGCGGACAGCAGTCTTCATCATTGATTTATATGCAGCATTCTTCGTTGTACGAATGCGGGTTATCTGTGCTCTTTTCAAGGCTGATTTAATATTTGCCATAATTAAGCTCACCTCCTTCGGGAGTAATACCGAAATAAATAATACCATTGATATGAAGAAAAGGCAAGAAATATTAGACTCAAAGGAATAGGAATCTTCATAGAAGTATATTATAAACTAGAAAGGAGGTGATTATAAGTGCTTAGAACAGTTATTCGCTTTATTGTTTCTGCACTCGTATTGATGGTAGTCAGCTGGCTGATACCGGGCATATCAGTGAACGGTTTTACCGGCGCGATAATTGCTGCGCTCGTTATCGCCTTTTTAGGTTGGGGAGCGGAGCAGCTTTTAGGTAAGAAGGCGACACCGCAAGCTAGGGGACTAATAGGTTTTATATCTGCTGCAGTTGTAATTTATTTAGCTCAATATATCGTTCCCGGAAGTATAAGTGTCAATGTGCTCGGGGCTTTGCTTGCCTCGCTGGTTATCGGTTTAATTGACGCGGTTGTACCAACCGAGCTGAGGTAGGTGTTATTTTCTGTCCCTTCCGTTCATATATATTAGGGAAAGGACGGGAGAGCATGTCTTTATTTAAGAGAAACAAAGTTTATATTTATAGTATAAGGTGGGTCAAGCCTTTACTGATAATATTCGGGAGTCTGCTGGCCGCCGGTTGTCTGCTTTTTTATGGGGCTCAATATGATAATATCAAGAAAGTATATTTCTTGATCGGAATCAGCGAGGATAACTTTGCGGCGATTATTGAGCAGGCATTGCCTGGCTATACCGTGTTAGGGCAAAACGACGTGGAATGGGATGCCCTAACACGTCATTTTTTGTTTAATGTGACAGGCATTGACTCGCGCAATCCGAGAGCGCTGCTTAGCAGTGAGCTTAACCTTTTCCTCGCGAAGACAGCGGGACCAACCTCTGCTTTAGCGGCTGTGATTGAAGAGGAAAATGGAGAAGAGGATTTCTATCTGCCCGAGCAGGAGGGCAATCTTGACGATTGGGCCTCTGTTTCAGAGGAACAATTCGGGCCGGTCCAGTTAAATGGCGATCCGATGATCCTTATCTATAACACACATAATGCGGAATCATATAAACCCAGTGACGGTTCGTCCAAACTGGAAGGGAAAAACGGCGGTGTGGCCGCCGTCGCCAAAACGTTATCTCAGGCCATCGAGAGCAAGTATTCGATTAAAACAGTCTATAGCGATATAATTCATGATTATCCGGATTGGACAAAATCATATATTAATTCGATGCAAACAGTTAAACAGTTATTGCAAAAGAACAATAAAATTCAAGCGGTCATTGACATTCACCGCGATGCCGGCTTAAGTTCACGCTCCGATACTCTTGTGAAAATCGGCAATAAAAACTATGCCAAGGTCATGATTGTCATAGGAAAAGAACACCCGAGATGGCAAGAAAATCTTGCCTTTGCGGAGAAGATTGAGGCTCAGGCGAATAAGCTATACCCCGGACTCCTTAAAAGCATCAGGGTCCTCAAGGACAGGCGCTATAATCAGCACCTGCATCCGCGGTCACTTCTTTTAGAAGTCGGCAGTGACCTGAATACCCGTGAGGATGCCCTTAATTCAGCGGTTTTGATGGCTGAAGTGATAGCGAAGGTTCTAAAAAACTAATCCGGCAAAGCTGATTAAGGTCGGGTAATCCTGGGCAGGTTATTGTCGGGGAGTGATATGATGCTAAGCTGGAGAAGACAGGCCACTATTTTAATAATAGCCATGTTTTTCTTTACTTTCATTGGCCTGTATGGGGCATACCATACGATGATACTGACTACACTGCGTACGGAGTACGATTTTGTCACCGTCAGGTTTGAGGACGGCGCTCTAAAAACGAATGTTTTAGGTGTGGAGAATTCATTCGCGTCAAACAAATTAGACGGGATAAAGGATTTTTTCCGGGAGGCGCTGAATTATAGTCGATGGCAAGAATATATGGACAAGTCAGGCTACTTTCGCTAGAATTAGGTAGAATTCCTGAATTATGTTCGCCTGATTCCAAGAAAAAGGTGTGACTTCTATTGTCTACCGGTAACAGGGTTGCGAAGGCTGCTGGCATAATAATGGTTGCGATGGTCTTATCCCGTATAATCGGATATGTGCGGGATATGGTTATTTATGCCCAGTTTGGCCAGAATGGTTTCACCGACGCCTATAATGCGGCGTTTTCAATCCCGGACTTTTTGTATTATCTTCTGGTAGGGGGCGCGTTGAGTTCCGCCTTCATTCCTGTATTTTCCGGCTATATTGCGACCGACAAAGAGGAAGACGGCTGGCAGGTTGCTAGTACGATTTTCAATATTATCATCATTCTGATGCTCTTTGGGATTGGGCTCGGTATTATCTTTGCCCCAGCTCTCATTCATCTGCTGGTTCCCGGTTTTTCTGCGGAATATATGACCCTGACCATATTGATGACGAGGATAATGTTTATTCAAACATTTTTCATGGCGCTCAACGGGATCTCGATGGGCATACTAAACTCCTATCAAAATTTCCTTGCGCCGGCGGCCGGTTCGGTTGTCTACAATTTGGGGATCATTGTTGTCGGACTTATTTTATCACCGTATATCGGTATCCTAGGTTTTGCCGTCGGCGTAGTTTGCGGCGCTGTGTTCTTTTTTGTTGTGCAGGTGCCGGCTTTGCTGAAACTGGGGCTGCGCTACCGTCCGGTTTTAGACTTAAAACACCCGGGAGTCCATAAAATAGGGGTTTTGGTTATGCCTGTACTTATTGGTCTTTCGGTAACGCAATTTAATCTTTTCGTCAATCAAAGCCTCGGTTCAACACTTCCGGAAGGAATGATCTCCGCACTCAGGGCAGCTCAGAGGATAATGCAGCTGCCGATTGGAGTCTTTGCGATTGCGATAGCCGTAGCTGTCTTTCCAACACTGACCGGCTTTGCGGCCAGAAAAGAAATGACAGAGTTTAAGCGGACGATGTCTTTGGGCGTCCGCACTGTAATATTTATTACTCTGCCTGCAGCGGCGGGACTGATTGCTTTAAAAACTCCTATCGTACGCTTGCTTTTTCAACAGGGGCGTTTTACGGTTGAGGATACTCAAGCCACAGCTTATGCACTCTTCTTTTATTGCATCGGTCTTTTTGCGTATTCGGCGATTCAGTTTTTAAACAGGGTTTTTTATTCGTTACAGGACACCAGAACCCCGGTTACTGTAGGGATATTTACTATCATTGTAAATATAGCTTTGAACTATCTATTGATCAAACCACTCGGACACGGGGGTTTAGCGCTTGCTTATTCACTGGCCGGACTTATAAATATGATCGGCTTGCTCTACATTCTTAGAGTCAAGGTCGGTTCTATCGATGGGAGAAGAATGCTGCGCTCGTTCGCCCAAACGCTGGGCATATCGGCTTTGATGGCATTTGCCGCTTATGAGACGGCAGTATTGCTCGAAAGCATCATTGATATCACTACAAAATTCGGACAAGCTCTGCAAGTGGGGATTAGTGTCGGCCTCGGAGCAATAATATTTTCCGCGCTCGTGCTGCTCTTTGGGATGGAAGAGGGGGAGCTGGCCAAAATTCTGTTGTTAAAACGTTTTCGCCGGAATCATTAAATAGAACACCAAATGTCTGCTTTTAGGGAGGAAACATGAGTCAGAAACATATTCGCAACTTCTGCATTATAGCCCATATAGATCATGGAAAATCAACATTGGCTGATCGCCTTTTAGAGTGTACCGGCGCGCTTACGTCGCGTGAGATGACCGAACAAGTTTTGGATCAGATGGACCTTGAGCGGGAGCGCGGTATCACGATCAAGCTGCAGGCTGTGCGCATGCAGTATAAAGGAGAAGATGGCGAGGAGTACCTTTTGAATCTGATTGATACCCCTGGGCATGTCGATTTTTCGTATGAGGTTTCGCGGAGTCTCGCCGCCTGCGAAGGAGCGATCCTTGTCGTTGACGCTACGCAGGGGATCGAGGCGCAAACCCTAGCCAACGTTTACCTCGCGCTGGAGCATGACCTTGAGATAATTCCGGTCATTAACAAAATAGATTTACCGAGCGCCGAACCGCAAAGAGTGATACAGGAGCTTGAGGATGTCATCGGGCTCGATTGCAGCGGGGCTATCTTAGCATCGGCTAAAGACGGCACAGGAATTAAGGAGATATTAGCGGCTGTAATCGAAAAGGTGCCGCCGCCGCAGGGCGATTCTTCGGCTGCGCTGAAGGCGCTTATCTTTGACTCGCATTTCGATTCCTACAAAGGGGCCATCTCCTATATCAGGGTTGTAGACGGCGCTGTCAAAAAGGGTATGAATATCAGAATGATGGCAACTGGGAAAACCTTTGAGGTTACAGAGGTAGGAATTTTTACGCCGAGTATGAAGATTGTTGACGAGCTTCCTACGGGAACAGTTGGCTATTTGGCAGGCAGTATAAAAAACGTCAAGGATACAAGCGTCGGTGATACTATTACTTCGGCCGAGAACTCGGCGGACAAGCCGTTGCCCGGCTATCGGAAAATAACATCAATGGTTTACTGCGGGCTTTATCCTGTTGACACAAGTGATTACGAGAACCTTCGGGATGCTCTCGAAAAGCTTCAGCTGAATGATGCCTCGTTAGTCTATGAACCCGAAAACTCAGTAGCGCTCGGCTTTGGTTTCCGCTGCGGCTTTTTGGGACTCTTGCATATGGAAATCGTCCACGAACGGCTCGAACGAGAATATTCGCTGACGTTATTGACGACCGCCCCTAGTGTCGTCTACCGCGTCTTCTTAACCAACGGTGAAACAATGGATATTGATAACCCGACAAAGCTGCCTCCGATCCAGAACATTGAAACGCTCTCCGAGCCTTATGTCCAGGCGACGATTATGGTGCCAAGCGCCTTTGTCGGAGGTGTTATGGAGTTGTCCCAGGAAAAAAGAGGCACCTTCATTAATATGGACTATCTTTCGGCAAACAGGGTCATGCTAAAATATGATTTGCCTTTGTCGGAAATAATCTATGATTTTTTTGACCAGCTTAAATCGCGTACACGCGGCTATGCCTCGCTGGATTACGAGTTGACCGGGTATAAGGTCTCCGAGCTTGTCAAGCTTGATGTCCTCGTGAACGGAGATATCGTTGATGCATTGTCTTTTATTGTCCACCGCGACCGGGCTTATGCAAGGGGCCGCTCGCTCGTCGAAAAACTCAGGGCTATGATTCCGCGTCAGATGTTTGAAATCCCGATACAGGCTGCTATCGGGAATAAGGTCATTGCGCGTGAGTCTATTAGCGCCTTAAGAAAAAGCGTACTCGACAAGTGTTACGGCGGGGATATAACCAGGAAGCGCAAATTGCTCGAGAAACAAAAGGAAGGGAAAAAACGCATGAAGCTCGTCGGCAATGTGGAGATTCCGCAGGAGGCTTTTATGGCGGTATTGAAGCTTGATGATAAGTAATGCGCCGCACGGCGGCGCAGCCGCCCTTTATGTGCATATTCCGTTTTGCGCGGCCAAATGTCATTACTGTGATTTTGTCTCGTATGTTAGCGGTGAAAATTCGGATACTCAGGAGAGTGAGGCCGTTAACTTATATCTGGCTGCGCTCCTGAAGGAAGCTGGTTTCCACCAAGCGAAAGTTTCCCCAACGGGCGCTGTCATAAAAAGCCTCTATCTCGGGGGCGGGACGCCGACGCGCCTGACGGCCAGGCAGCTTTTTATGCTGCTGGAATACCTGCAGCAAGTATTTGCACTTTCCGGACAGGCAGAAATCACTGTCGAAGGCAATCCCGGCACGATAAACAAAGAGAAACTCGAGGCTTTGCAAATACAAGGCTGCAACCGTCTATCGTTGGGTGTGCAAAGTTTTGAGGACCGGGAGCTGCAGGCTTTGGGCCGCATACATACGGTGCAGGATGTCTATAATACGTATAATCTGGCGCAAGAAGCCGGTTTTGCTAATATAAACCTTGACCTGATGTACGGGCTGCCCGGTCAGGAACTGAGCGGCTGGCGCAAGAACCTCCGGACTGCAGTAAGTCTGAATCCGGAGCACATCTCTTTATACCAGTTGAATATAGAAAAGGGAACGCCCTTTTTTTCTTTGCAAAACAAGGGACTCTTAGCTGAATTTGAGCAGGATGAAGCTTTTTATATGTATGAAGAAGCCATCAATTATTTGACGGATTCGGGGTACTGCCATTACGAGATCAGTAATTTTGCGAAACCCGCCTATGAAAGCAGGCATAATCAGGTGTATTGGAGAAATCAGGAATATATCGGAATAGGCGCCGGGGCGTCAGGTTATCTGGCAGGCAGACGCTATACAAATTTAGCCGTACTCGCGGATTATGAGGCCATGTTGACGCAAGGCGCCAGGCCATTGGCGCAAGAGGAAACCATTGATACGGAACTAGCTATGACCGAAACCATGTTCCTCGGCTTAAGGCTGTTGGAAGGGGTAGATAAAAATGAGTTTTTTCTTCACTTCGGGATACAAATTAACGAGCATTATGGAAAAGCTATAGATAAATTAACTGAGCAGGGACTTATAGAAGAAACTCAAAACAGGGTCCGGCTGACGAGACAGGGTTTATATATCGCCAATCAGGTTATGATGGAGTTTTTACGATAGGTATGTTTAATGCGTTGACAAAAAAAAAATCAAGTGGTATTTTTAAATAGAATACATTAGCACTCGAATAGGGGGAGTGCTAACAAGGGGTGGCAAAACTATGAATATGGATGAGAGAAAACAGCAAGTCTTACAAGCTATCATCCTGGATTATATTGCTACCGCAGATCCGGTGGGCTCTCGTACGATTGCCCGCAAGTATAATCTGGGGGTTAGTCCTGCTACGGTGCGCAACGAAATGGCTGATCTTGAAGAAATGGGGCTTTTAGAACAACCCCATACTTCGGCTGGGCGGATTCCGTCACAGCTTGGCTATCGGTATTATGTCGACTGCCTGATGCAAAAGGAACCTGTCAAAAAGGAAACAAAAGAAATAATCCGCGGGATTCTGATAAACCGGATTAAGGAAACGGAAAATCTGATTCAGATATCCAGCAAGCTGTTAAGTCAGCTAACAAACTATACAGCGCTTGTTTTGGCGCCTTTTTTCGGTAAAAACGTGCTCAGACATATCCAGTTCTTGCCGATGGAACAAGGCAAGGCTGTTATTGTGATTGTTTTGGATAATGGACATGTCGAACACCGCATGATGGATGTCCCGGAGAGTTTAAACGCCGCAGACTATGCAGCTATCACGGGCTTGTTGAACGAGCATTTAAAGGGGCTGTCTCTTGAACAGTGGCGGCCGAGCGTTATGAAAGCTATCTTCCGTGAGCTGAAGTATCAGAAGGATGTACTGCAGCAGGTTATTGAACAGATTGAGGATTCCCTTGCCGTCGAACAGGAACAGAAGGTATTTTTGGGCGGTACCCTTAATATCTTAAACCAGCCGGAATTCAAGCAGATTGAGAAGGTCAAGACCCTCTTTGAGTTGTTGGAGGAGGAGAAATTTTTAAAAGAAGTTCTCAACCCTGAACAGGAGACCGGGGTCCTTGTCAAGATCGGCTCGGAGAACCTCCATGAAGGAATGAAAGACTGCAGTCTGATTACGGCAACCTATCGCCTCGACGGGAAGGTTATTGGTACGATTGGTTTACTAGGTCCTACAAGAATGGAGTATTCGAGGGTTACGAGCATAGTTGAGTTTTTGACTTATGCGCTGACCGAGAGCTTGAGCAAATAATAGCGCAAGTTGAGTTACCGGAGGTTTAAAAATGAGCGTAAAACAGCAAATAACCCAAAATTCCGAGGTCGATGAGCGGCTGGCGGCGTTGATGACTAATGCCAATGCCATTAGGATTATAGCGCAGGCCGTTGAAGGCACTATTGGCCCAAAAGGGCTCGATACCATGCTCGTGGACCAGTACGGCGATGTGGTTATTACTAACGATGGGGTCACAATTCTTGATCTCATGGATGTTAATCACCCTGCTGCGCGGATGTTGATTAAAGTAGCCAAAGCCCAGCAGGAAGAAATCGGCGATGGTACGACGACAGCGACGATTATGGCTGGGGCGCTTGTTGATGAGGGGGTCACGCAGATCGTCAGGGGCGTTCCTGTGATTAAAGTGATTGAGGGGTTACGCTTCGGCATCGGTAAAGCTCTCCAACTCTTAGAAGAGAAGACGGTAAAATTGCCTGACCTCAAGAGTCCCATTTTACTTGAGGTTGCTTTAGTGGCCGGCAGGGGCTATCACGATATTGCCGAGCTGGTTTGCCAGGCAATTGAACTGATTGGTCCGCAAAAGATGCTTGAGGAAGCCTTCAAACTCTCTGAATGTGTGCGCGCTCATGAGGGGGCGAAAAACCAGGTTGTTTCGGGTGTGATTCTCGAAAAAGAGCCGATGAGTACGGAAAACCCTAAAAAATTCGGACCTGTGAAGGTGCTTGTTATTGATGATGCGCTTGAACCGGAAGAGCTAGACGACGAAGCGTTAGGAACCGAAACCGGTTTTGCCAGGTACTTGCAGTTGCAGGAGGAATTTCAACAGAATATGTGCAAGGTGGTCGAACTAGGCGTGAATCTTATTTTGGTAGACCGCGGTGTGCATGCTCTGGCTGAAGAAATGCTGACTGACCGCGGGACTATGATTATTCAACGCATAGCCAACAAGGAATTGCGCCAGGCTGCCGAACACTGCGGGGCCAAACTTCTGAAGAGAACTGCGCTGAAAAAAGATAAGGAAGAGTTGCAGAAGGCGCTCGGAGAAGCCCGCGAGGTCTATTTTGATGAAAAAATGAAGCATGTCTGTCTGCTCGGAGGCAGCGGGAAACCTCAGGCTACCATTTTAGTCGGGGCTTCGACCGAAGAGGTGGTAGGTGAGCGGGAACGCATCGCGAAGGATGCCGCCGCAGCAGTTCAAGCGGCAGTAAAAGGCGGCGTTTTAGCCGGAGGCGGTGCAATTGAGCTGGCAGTCGCCCGTGAGCTTGAAAAGACAAAGAAAGAGGTTAAAGGAATGGCAGTTTATGGGATAGACTGCGTGCTGGCGGCCTTAAAAAAACCCTTTTCGCAGATAGTATTAAATGCAGGCTTCAATCCACTCGAAAAGCTTGGCGATGTAATAGCAGCCCAGGTCGAAAAGGGCAGGGATTCCCTCGGGATAAACTGTGATTCCGGCGAAATTGCGGATATGGCGGATTTGGGAGTATATGACCCCGCTTTAGTCAAAAAATATGCTCTGCAGGCTGCCGGTGAGGTAGCCGAGGCTGTCCTGAGAATAGATACTATTATTAAAAAGAAGGAAGAAAAAGAGAAGAAGTCCCCGGATGCAGGGGAAATATAAACAGGCGGTGAACCACATGAATGAAAAAAGTGAAGTAGATACTTGCGTTAAGGAAAATGAAAACAGTATTGATGAAATTTTGGAAGAAGCAGGCCTCGACAGCGCCGAGGATACTTCCAGACAGCCGGATATAAAAGAACAGCAGCTTCAGGAAGCAAAAGAAAAAATGCTTAGACTCCATGCGGATTTTGATAATTTCCGGAAAAGAACAAACAAAGAAAAAGAAGAGTGGTTCCAATATGCTTCGTTGAATATCCTTGAGAAGATTTTGCCTGTCATTGATAACCTGGAAAGAGCGCTTAGTTCGTTAAACCAACAAAGCGAAGAGACACAGAATCTCTTCGCCGGAATATTGATGACATACCGCCAATTGCTAGAGGTCCTGCAAAAGGAAGGATTGGAAGCTATAACCCCGGTTGGGCAAATCTTTGATCCCACTGTGCATGAAGCTATCATGCAGGTACCTGTTGAAGACGGACAGGAAGATAATCAGGTAGTTGAAGAATTGCGCAGGGGGTATCGTTTTAAGGATAAGGTTATCAGACCGTCGCTCGTTAAGGTAGCTAAGAAATAATTAACGGAGTATCCGGGTAATAACGCGTGTAAAGAAAAAATAAGCTATTAAAGTATAATGTGTATTCTTAGGAGGTAATTAGAATGGCAAAAGTAATTGGTATTGATTTGGGAACAACAAACTCATGTGTCGCTTTTATGGAAGGTGGGGAGGCCATCGTAATTCCAAATTCCGAGGGAAGCAGAACCACGCCTTCTGTCGTGGCATTTTCGAAATCCGGTGAAAGACTGGTTGGCCAAGTGGCTAAACGCCAGGCCATCACCAACTCCGATCGTACTATCTCTTCAATTAAGAGACATATGGGGACAGGTCATACAATCCGGATTGATGACAAGGACTATACACCGCAGGAGATTTCAGCGATGATTCTGCAAAAGCTGAAGGCGGATGCAGAGAGTTATCTCGGGACAAAAGTTACGCAGGCGGTTATTACGGTTCCTGCTTATTTTAATGACTCTCAGCGCCAG
The DNA here is from genome assembly GCA_002422465.1 of Peptococcaceae bacterium UBA6129. Lineage (GTDB taxonomy): Bacteria > Bacillota > Peptococcia > DRI-13 > UBA6129 > UBA6129. The sequence continues at coordinate 59,666 of DIVP01000148.1, forward strand.
GCTACTAAAGACGCCGGGCGGATTGCCGGTTTGGAAGTGCTGCGCATAATCAATGAGCCTACGGCAGCGGCCCTGGCTTACGGAATAGACAAGGAAGAGGACCAAACTGTTCTTGTTTTTGATTTAGGCGGCGGTACCTTTGACGTTTCAATCCTTGAGCTTGGCGATGGCGTTTTTGAGGTAAAAGCGACGAGCGGCAACAACCGTCTGGGCGGAGATGACTTTGACGAAAGGGTTGTCAACTGGCTGAACGATGAATTTAAGAAGTCGTCGGGCGTCGATCTAAAGAACGATAAAATGGCCCTGCAGCGCCTCAAGGAGGCGGCGGAAAAGGCTAAACATGAGTTATCGACAGTGATGACTACCAATATCAATCTGCCGTTTATTACAGCCACGGCCGATGGGCCGCTCCATCTTGATTTAAACCTCACGCGCGCTAAATTTGATGATCTGACAGCCGACCTCGTCGAAATGACGATAGGCCCGACCCGTCAGGCTCTTAAAGACTCCGGACTAGATGTCGGCAAAATCAACAAAGTGCTCCTCGTCGGCGGGTCTACACGCACCCCGGCAGTACAGGAAGCTATTCGCAAGCTCCTGGGTAAAGATCCGTTTAAAGGGATAAACCCCGACGAATGCGTGGCTATCGGCGCTGCTATCCAGGCCGGTGTGCTCGTAGGAGAGGTAAAGGATGTTTTGCTTTTGGATGTTACCCCGCTATCATTGGGTATAGAAACCTTAGGCGGCGTCTTTACAAAGCTGATTGAAAGAAATTCGACGATACCGACGTCGAAAAGCCAGGTATTTTCAACTGCCGCCGATAACCAGACAACTGTCGAAATCCATGTTCTACAGGGCGAGAGAGAAATGGCTGCGTATAACAAAACGCTGGGCCGCTTCCAATTAAGTGGAATTCCGCCGGCGCCGCGCGGAGTACCTCAGATCGAGGTAAAATTTGATATTGACGCTAACGGTATTGTTAATGTTGCCGCTAAGGATATGGGGACGGGTAAAGAACAAAAAATTACGATAACCGCAACGACAAGCCTGTCCAAAGACGAAATAAACAAGATGGTTAAAGAGGCTGAACAGCATGCTTCCGAGGACAAAAAAAAGAGAGAAGATACAGAGATAAAAAATCAGGCCGATAATCTGATTTACCAGACGGAAAAGACATTAAAGGAAGCAGGGGAGAAAGCCGGCCCTGAGGAGACGGAAAAAATCAACGCGGCGAAAGAGTCCCTGAAAAACGCTGTTGATAGCGGCAACTCTGAAGCAATCAAGCAAAAGACAGAGGAGCTTACGAATGTCCTTTACCAATTGACCTCAAAAATGTATCAGCAGACTGGGCAGCCTGGACAGCCCGGGCAGCCGGAACAGGGAGAGAATGCCGGTTCAGGCGCAAAAGACCAGGATAACGTTGTCGATGCTGATTATGAAGTCAAAGAGGATGGCAAGGATTCTTAGATAATAGCTTAAGGTTTGTTTTGCCGACAGAGTGAGGGAGGTAGCATCTTGGCAAAAAGGGATTACTACGAGGTTCTTGGCGTAGAAAGAAACGCCTCGGAAACTGAAATAAAGAAGGCTTTCCGCCAGTTGGCGCGCCAGTATCATCCCGATGTTAATCCAGGGAATAAGGCAGCGGAGGAAAAGTTCAAAGAGATAAATGAAGCTTATGAAATTTTAAGTGATGCCGATAAGAGAGGGCGGTATGACCAGTTTGGTCATGCCGGCAACGACCCTAACGGCTTCGGCGGTTTCGGCGGCGGCTTTGGTGGTGGCTTTGGCGGGGCCGGTGATTTCGGCGGCGGCTTCGGGGACATTTTCGAGATGTTCTTTGGCCAGCAAGGCCAGAGAACACGCGGCCCGCAGCAAGGCGCCGACCTGCGCCTGGATATGGAGATAGCTTTTGAGGAGGCCGCTTTTGGCGTCGAAAAAGATGTAGAACTGCCGCGTCTCGAAAAATGCTCAACCTGCAACGGCAGCGGAGCTAAACCGGGAACGCATCCCTCGAAGTGTGCGAAGTGCCAGGGGACCGGGCAGGTCAAAATAACCCAGAAAACGCCGCTTGGGCATTTCCAGACGATCAAGACTTGTCCGGATTGTGGCGGAGAGGGGCAGGTTATTACCTCTCCGTGTCCTGACTGCAAAGGCAGAGGCAGAGTAANNTATCAAGATTCCGGCCGGTGTAGATAATGGTTCGCGTATTCGGCTCGCAGGTGAAGGTGAACCTGGGCAAAAAGGCGGACCTACCGGCGATCTGTATGTTTATATTTCCGTGAAAAACCATAAGATTTTTGAAAGAAACGGTGAAGATATCTTTATGGAAATGCCTGTAACCTTTATCCAGGCAGCCCTTGGTGACGTTATCAAGGTGCCGACACTTGAAGGCAAGGCTGAGCTGAAAATACCCGAAGGGACACAAACCCATACTATCCTGCGTCTGCGTGGGCAGGGAATCCCGCATTTACGCGGCGGCGGCAGGGGTGATATGCATGTTAAGATAGTTATAATTACCCCGACTAGGCTAAATGAAGAACAAAAGAAAGTATTGAATGAATTTGCGAAAATCAGTGGTCAGGATAATTACCGGCCAAAAGATAAAGAGCGCGACAAGGGTATTTTTGAGCGGCTTTGGGATGGCCTGAAGGGTTAGGAGACGTTAATGGACTGGCAGGAGATTAGTGTAGAAACAAATAAGGAAGCTGTGGAGGCTGTCTCAGATCTGTTTTATGAGTTGGGCGCCGGTGGTGTTGTTATTGAGGATCCTGAATTATTATCCAGGATGGCTAATAGCGGCCAATGGGATGCCTTTGAACTGCCAGCCGAGCATCTTGGCCGTCTTTTTTGCATTGTCAGGGGTTATTTGCCTGTCAATGAGGAGTTCCCGGCAAAATATGAGGAATTGAATTTCGGCATAAATGAAATAGCCGTTCGTCTTGGGCAAGAAGCTGGTAAGATAGGCTTAAGAACAGTCAGCGAAGAGGACTGGGCCAATTCCTGGAAAGTCTATTTCAAGCCTGTGAAAATCAGCAAGTCCCTGGTTATTCGTCCGACCTGGGAGCCTTATACACCAGGTGACGGAGAGATTGTACTGGATTTGGACCCCGGTATGGCTTTCGGGACCGGAGGTCATATCACGACAGTAATGTGTGCGCGTTATCTTGAAAAATACCTAAAACCGGGCGCCGCAGTTTTAGATGTGGGGACAGGAACAGGCATCCTCGCCATGGCTGCCGCTCGTCTCGGGGCAAGTGGAGTTTTAGCTGTTGATAATGATGCGGTGGCCGTAAGAACAGCACGTGAGAATATCAGCCAGAATCATCTTGCCGGCTGTGTGCAGGTTGAGCAGAATGATTTGCTTTCCGGGATTAGCCGAAAGGCTGATTTAATTAGTGCAAATATCATTGCGGATGTGATTATCAGGCTGTTTTTACAGGTTGGTGATTGTCTGAACGAGGATGGAATTTTCATTGTCTCAGGAATAATTGCCGATCGCAGGCAGGATGTCCTCGAAGCTGCCGGGCGAGCAGGTTTTGTACTCATCGATGAAGATACGGATAACGATTGGATTGCGCAGGTCTGGAAAAGATAGGGGTGTTAAGGTGCACCGGTTTTATGTAGCGCCGGATAGCATTACAGGCGGCAAGGCCACAGTACGGAAAGATGAATTGCATCATTTAGCCAGGGTGCTGCGCTTAAATGCCGGTGACCCTGTTGTCGTTTTTGACGGACTGGGCTGGGAGCATCAGGGGCTCATCGAGAGCATACAAAAAGATGATGCTATTGTTAAAATTGCTTCGTCGCTTTTTTTTGAGCGTGAGAGCAAACTTGAGGTTTGGTTAATCCAGGGCATACCCAAGAGTGACAAAATGGAGTTCATTATTCAAAAAGCTACGGAGTTGGGAGTTCGCGGTATTATTCCTCTTGAGGCCGAAAGGTCGGTTGTTAAACTCGAGGGCAATAAAAAAACAGAAAAGGAAAAACGCTGGCAGAAAGCGGCTGTTGAAGCGGCCAAACAAAGCAGGCGTACAATAATCCCAACCGTTGCAGCCGCGCAGAAAATGCAGCAGGTTTTAAACGGGCTGCCGCGGCAGCGCTTACTGCTCGTGCCGTGGGAGGAAGGCGGGACGCCGTTGAAAACCGTTCTTCGACTGCAAAACAGTCCGATGGACGAGCCTTTGCCGGTTTATATTTTAATAGGTCCCGAAGGCGGGCTTGAAAAAGGCGAGGTAGCCTTAGCCCAAGAATTTGGCGGTATACCGGTTACATTAGGACCGCGCATACTGCGTACGGAAACTGCGGGATTAGCGGCAATGGCGGCTGTGATGTATGAGAGAGGTGACTGGGGAATATGAACAAGGTCCCCCGTGTCGCTTTTCATACGTTGGGGTGCAAGGTTAACCAGCAGGAGACCGATGCGCTGGCCGCGATGTTCTGCGAAAAAGGCTACGAGATTGTGGATTTTGCAGAAAAAGCCGATGTTTATGTAATTAATACATGTACGGTTACGCATCTGGCCGACCGGAAATCACGGCAGTACATTCGCAGGTGTATGAAGACTAATCCCTCGGCGAGGGTCGTAGTGATGGGCTGTTATGCCCAGGCTGAACATGAAGAAGTTGCACAGATACCGGGAGTAAGCCTGGTGGTGGGCAGCAGCCGGAAGAACCGGATTGTTGACTGGCTTGATGAAGAAAATGAACAAACAGTCCCGGCAATGAAGGTCGTAGATATTAATGAGCAGAGAGTTTTTGAAGAAACAGGCGCCGACAGTGTTATTGGCCGGGCCCGGGCCTATCTAAAAATCCAGGAAGGCTGCGAGCAGTTTTGCACTTATTGTATAATTCCTTATGTGAGAGGACCGGTACGCAGCCGCACAGCCGATAACACGCTTCGTGAAGCCCACAAACTAATCGAGTCCGGCTTCAAAGAGATTATTTTAACCGGGATCCACGTGGGAGCTTATGGACGTGATCTCGGACACGATATAAATCTCGAAAGTTTATTAGCACAACTTTTGAAGATAACACCTGATGTCCGCTGGCGGCTGAGTTCCCTTGAACCGACCGAGGTAAGCCCCGAAATGCTTGAGCTTATGGTGCAATATCCAAATTTTTGCCCACACTTGCACTTACCGTTGCAGAGCGGACACAACGAGATTCTCCGGGCTATGCACAGGCCGTACACGATTGAACAATACCAAGAGGTTGTTGGCTTAATTAGAAATAAAGTACCGGAAATAGCGATAACTACGGATATTATGGTAGGCTTCCCCGGCGAGACAAACGAGCATTTTGAGGCTTACCTGCGCTTTGTTCAGGCTATTGCCTTTAGCGATTTGCACGTCTTTCAATATTCCGCGCGCCGCGGTACTCCTGCGGCGCAATTTACCGGGCAGGTGCGGGCGGAAACAAAGGCAAAGCGGAGTCATGTGCTGATTGAGGCAGGGCGTGTTCTTTCCGATGACTATGCCCGCAGATTTATTGGCCGTAAATTGGAAGTGCTCGTCGAAACAGATTTGCCTGACGGACTTTGCGAAGGCCACAGCGAGAACTATTTAACGGTGAGATTCGGCGCGGAATCCGCGAAGCGCGGCGAGGTTGTTCCTGTTAGAGTCCGCACGGTAAGCCAAGGGATTTGCTATGGTGATGACACGGTGAAAAAAGGGGGTGTATGATAGTGTCAGAATGTATATTTTGTATGATCGCAAGCGGCGAGATACCTGGCAAAAAGGTCTATGAGGACGAGGAAGCCCTGGCAATATACGATATTAACCCGGCTGCTCCTGTACATATTCTTGTTATGCCGAAAACCCATATCACGAGCATAAGAGAAGCCAGCAACGAACAGCTTGCACTGATTGGCCGCTTGCACGGGATTATGCGTGATCTTGCAAAGCAATTTGGTTTAAACGAGGGGTTCCGTATTGTCAATAATTGCGGTGAACAGGGGGGGCAGACTGTACCACATCTGCATTTTCACCTGCTCGGCGGCAGAAGTCTTATCTGGCCGCCAGGTTAATTCTTGACCCCCTCATTCTATTGCAGTATAATGTAAAGGTGTAATTTTCTTATTGAAGACTTCTTCTTATCTACATTATTATTACGGCAAGACGGTCGATAGTGGAGGGAGGGAAAAATGTATGAGTGAGGTAAAAGTAGGCAAAAACGAAACTCTTGACAGTGCACTCCGCCGCTTTAAGCGTACCTGCCAAAAAGCTGGTGTTTTATCTGAGGTTCGTAAACGTGAACACTATGAGAAACCAAGTGTAAAAAGAAAGAAAAAATCTGAGGCAGCCAGAAAGCGTAAGTTTAAATAGGGGGTCTCTGTAATGAGTCTTTTCATCAGACTGACAGAGGATATGAAGGCGGCTATGAAGGCCAGGGAGGCCGGAAAATTAAAACTCTCCGTTATCAGGCTGGCCAAAGCGGCGATAAAAAACCAGGAGATAGCCAAAGGTCATGAGCTAGATGAGGCCGAGGTCATTGATGTCTTGTCCCGCGAAGCCAAACTGCGCCGGGATGCCATAGTGGAATATGAAAAGGCCAACCGTCCTGAGACTGTTCAGACCCTTCTGCAAGAAATCGCCATCCTCATGGAATACTTACCTCAACAAATGAACGAACAGGAGATAGTTGCCTTGGTAAAACAGGTAGTTAACGAAACGGGTGCTCAGTCGCTTAAGGATATAGGAAAGGTAATGGGCAAGATTGTACCGCTCACTAAGGGTAAGGCCGACGGGAAGCTCATCAATGAGATTGTCAAAAAAATACTGAACAATGAATTGTGAAGAATTTAATAGGTATAAGATAGTGTCTCAGATTTTTAGTTTGAGACACTATTTTTCTATATCTCAGTGTAATGGGCAGGGAGGTATAAGTCGAGGAAGGTAGAATATTATTTTTATAGACGTAATTCAATAATTGTGATTGGGGGGTTCAAAAATCAGAAAGTATCTTTACAACGAAATAAATGAGAAAATTTTTGATCAATCTTTATGAAAGTAACTTTTCATGAGCCCTTTACGGAAAAATTAAACTGCCGCGAATGGGAACTCGAAATAAAAACAAGAATACCGGTGAAGCGTCTATTGGAGATAATGGCCGAGCAGCATCCCTATTTTAATACTATCAGAGATGAGTTTATCGAAATTTATCCGTACGGCGGGATGCTGTTATTAAATAAGCGGAACATAGCCAGGATAGATGATTATATCGACAACACAGATTCAGTCGAAGTTATACCCCCAATCATGGGTGGTTAGAGGAGGAAGCAGAAATTATGTGGGGATATACAGGGAAAATACTTAGGGTAGATCTGTCTACTGGTGAAATGAATACGGACACGCTGCCGGAAAAAACATTAAGGGATTACATTGGCGGCAGCGGAGTAGGTACTAGAATATTGATGGATGAAGCGGGTGCAGACGTTGATCCGTTTGGCCCGGATAATCTGCTGATTTTTATGACCGGGCCTCTGACCGGGACAGCTGTCCCTACTTCAGGCAGACACGAGGTAGTGGCGAAGTCCCCTCTTACCGGGGGGTTCGGCGAAGGCGACGCTGGGGGGACTTGGGGTACAGCCCTGAAAAAGGCCGGATTTGACGGGATTGTTATTAAAGGAATATCGCCAAAGCCTGCTTATCTTTTGATTGATGACGGCAGCTTCAGTCTGCAAGACGCCTCGTTAATCTGGGGGCAGGATACTTATGAAACAGAAAAATACTTTAAAGCTAAGTATGGCTCATATTTAGAAACCTCCTGTATCGGCGTGGCCGGTGAAAACCTTGTCAAGCTGGCCTCTATCCTGCATAACGGGAAAGATGCGAGAGCTGTCGGCAGAGGCGGGCTTGGTGCGGTTATGGGTTCTAAGAGACTGAAAGCTATAGTTGCCGGAGGGCGCCAAGACATTCCGGTATTTGCCCCGCTAGAAATAAAGAAGAGTATAGTAGCGCTTGCGCCGACTATTGTTAAGAATACTAAAGCTATGAAGGATTTCGGAACAGCCGGTACGGTAATTGGCTGTGAAAAAATAGGTGATCTGCCAATTCGCAACTGGCGTGACGGATCCTGGACAGGCGCCAAAGAGATTTCCGGGCAGAAAATGACCTCGACAATTTTAAGCGGCAGGTATTTTTGCAAGTCCTGTATCATTGGCTGCGGCAGAGAAGTAAAGTTTGATAACGGACGATACAGGGCCGACGGCGCCGGGCCTGAATATGAGACGCTTGGCATGCTGGGAGGTTCGTGCATGGTCGAAGACCTCGAAGCGATTGCATATGCGAACGAACTATGTAACAGATACGGTCTTGATACAATATCTGTCGGCAGCGTAATTGCTATGGCTATGGAGCTGTATGAAAACGGGCTCATCAACGAGCAGGATACCGGTGGAATTGCCTTGGACTGGGGAAATGCCGAGGCCATGCTCGAGCTTATCAGACAAATAGCCGAGGGAACAGGGATAGGAAAACTTCTCGGTAACGGTGTGCGTTATGTGGCTAACGAAATTGGCGGCAAAGCCGCTGAGTATGCCATTCATGTTAAAGGACTCGAGGTTCCGGCCCATGACCCGCGTGCCTATAACAGCATGGGGCTTGGTTATGCGACCTCTAATCGCGGCGCTTGTCATCTACAGGGAGACAGCTATATCACGGAGAAAGTGGTCGTTATTCCGGAAATTGGCATCATGAAACCCCTCGACAGATTCCGGACTGATAATCACGGCAAAATTCAGGCTGATTTGCAAAATATCATGTGTCTCATGGATTCTCTGAAAATATGTAAGTTTATTTTCTTCGGCGGAGTGAACCTAACCAATATTCTGGACTGGTACAAGTATGTTACCGGTTTAGATATAGAGCTTCAAGAGTTTCTCCTCATCGGAGAGCGAATCTTTAATCTGAAAAGGCTGTATAATAATATGTGCGGTATAACCAAGAAAGACGATACTCTTCCCGAGCGGCTTCTAAAGCAGCCGCGTCCTGATGGCGGGGCAGCAGGCAACTTGCCGCCGCTTGAATCAATGCTCGAAGAATACTACAGCGCCCGGGGCTGGGACGAAAACGGGCGACCGGCCCAAGAAACCCTGATGCGATTAGGCCTGGAATAATTAACTCTGCAGCCTGGTTATACCGGGCTGATTTTTAACAGCTTCTGGAAAATACCATTTTGGAAGCGGTTATGATAGAATAATGTAAGCAGACTACCTATAAATATGGGGGAGCAGGTGTGTTCATGAAAAGCAGGAATTATGTTTTGGTAATAGTTATCAGCTTAATGATGGCTTTGTTCCTGACGGCATCATCATTCGCCTCATCCGCGCAAATGGTTTATGTTATTCCGGTTACAGGTACGATTGATCCGGGACAGGCAAAATTTATCGAAAGAAACTACCGGGAAGCAGAAAAGCTGCAGGCAGCGATGGTATTTCTCGAAATAGATACGCCCGGAGGACTGGTTGACGCTGCGCTTGAGATCAGAGACACAATCCGTCACAGCAGCGTTCCGACAACAGCCTTTGTTAAAGGCGGAGCGATATCTGCCGGCGCCTTGATAGCCCTGACCTGTAAGACAATAGCAATGGAACCGGGGGCGACGATAGGCGCTGCCGAGCCGCGTATCGGTGACGAGAAGGCTGATGAAAAATACATTTCGTATTTTGCCAAAGAAATGGCTGCTACTGCCGAAATGAATGGCCGCAATCCCGATATAGCGGCGGCGATGGTGGACAGCGATGTCGAGATTTCCAATCTTATAGAAAAAGGCAAGCTCCTGACGCTGACATATCAGGAGGCCAAAGAACATGGTTACACCGATTATATCGTCCAGGACAGGCAAGAACTGTTAAATGCTATACAGCTCGGTGATGCCCAGGTTGTTGAGGCTGCCATGTCTTTATCGGAGAATATCACACGGATTGTTACCAATCCTTTTGTAGCGCCTATCCTCCTGATGTTTGGGATAGCTGGAATCGTTATCGAGTTGTTTACGCTGGGCTGGGGAATTGCCGGGTCATTAGGGATTATATCTTTAGGGCTTTATTTCGGCGGTCATCTCTTAGGTGGGTTTACCGGCTGGGAAGTAATCTTGCTTTTTATTATCGGAATAATATTATTGGGTGTCGAGGCGCTGGTCCCGGGGTTTGGACTGCCTGGTACTGCGGGAATAATATGTATTACTATCAGCATTATCCTGACAGCCCCGAGTTGGGAAGCAGGAATTATTTCACTTGTTTTTGCTCTTGTCGGGACGATCATCTTGTTGCTATTGAGTTTCAAGGTATTAAATAAGCGTAAATTTTGGAACCGCCTTGTTTTAGGACTAGAATTCAATAAAAAGGATGGGTACATTCCGCAAAGTCAGGATTTCAGCAAATATATCGGGCAGAAAGGGGTAGCCCACACCACCCTGCGTCCGGCCGGCGCTGTCTTGCTCGATGAAGGGACGCGCCTGGATGTAGTTACGGCCGGGGAATTCATCCCCCAAGGAACACGGGTCGAAATTATATTTGTCGAAGGGATGAGAATTGTTGTTCAACCTGAAATAAAAAGTGAGTAAATAAAAAGGAGGCCTGATAAAAATGACTACACTTATTTCTATTGCCATCATACTTGTGATTGGTTTAGTTGCTCTGACGATTTTATTTAGTTTCATTCCGGTAGGTCTGTGGATATCGGCGATGGCTGCCGGAGTGAGGATTGGTATGTTCACGCTTGTGGGTATGCGTTTCAGACGCGTACCGCCGTCATTAATCGTCAATAACCTGATTAAATCCAGCAAGGCCGGCTTGCCGGTATCCTCAAACCAGCTCGAGGCCCATTTTTTGGCAGGCGGTAATGTTGACAGGGTCGTAAACTCTTTGATTGCCGCTGAAAGGGCTAATATACCGTTGGCTTTCGAACGTGCGGCAGCGATTGATTTGGCCGGGCGTAATGTGTTGGAGGCCGTACAGATGAGTGTCAATCCGCGTGTTATTGAAACACCGGTAATTGCCGCTATGGCCAAAAACGGTATTGAAGTCCGCGCCCGTGCGAGGGTCACAGTTCGTGCCAATCTTGACCGACTCGTCGGCGGAGCAGGTGAGGAAACAATTATCGCCCGTGTCGGAGAAGGGATTGTTACAACCTGCGGCAGTTCCGAATCCCATAAGGAGGTGCTCGAAAACCCGGATCTCATTTCGCGTACTGTCCTCAGTAAAGGACTCGATGCCGGCACCGCCTTTGAAATACTCTCGATTGATATTGCCGATGTTGACGTAGGCCGTAATATCGGCGCCCAGCTTCAGACCGACCAGGCCGAGGCAGACAAACGGATTGCCCAGGCGAAGGCTGAGGAACGCCGTGCGCTTGCAGTGGCCAGGGAACAGGAAATGAAAGCTGCCGTTCAGGAGCAGCGCGCCAAGGTTGTCGAAGCCGAAGCCGAGGTTCCCAAAGCGATGGCGCAGGCCTTACGCGAAGGCAAACTCGGGGTAATGGATTATTACAACATGCAAAACATTATTGCCGATACAAGTATGCGACAATCTATTTCCAAACCGGAGCAATCTCCGGGAGGTCCAATTACGGATAAAAAATAATACGGAGGGGGGTGTTCCCCTTTGGAGAATTTTATAGGGGTTATTATATTTATCCTTTTTATTGCTCTGCGTGCAATGAGTGACCGCAGCAAGGGGATGAGCAAAAAGGCGGTACCCCCAAAGGCCAAAGAGACTGTGAGCCCAGTGGCGGCCCCGGCCAAAAAACAACCGAGAACTGCTAAACCGGCAATGTCAGGACCACTAACTCGCGGAGCGGCTCCTGTATTCAAACAGGCGGCAGTTCCCAAGGCAAAACAGGTTGCCGTTGCTCCTGTACGTCAAACTGAGATAATCTCGTTGGGTGAGGGTGAGGGTGGTTATGGCAGCTTGCCCTATCTGGAAGATGCCGGACAACTTGAGACTGCGGCTGAACAGCAGCCACAGGTAGATGCTGGAATTTATGAACAGGAAGAAGATGTAGTGAACGGATATGGTCTTGCCGCTGTGGATTTAAGCCAGGCCATTATCTGGAGTGAGATAATTGAAAAACCCAGGTTCAAAAAGAAGTGTATCCGCTAATCAGTTTAACCCTAAAAACAGCGTCCCTGCCGTATGAAGCGGCGGGGGCGCTGTTCTGTTTGTGTCACACGGGGCATAAATTAATAAGAAGTGGGGGGATTGTGAGTGGATATATTCAAGCAGAGCAGAGAAATGCAGCAAAAACTGGGCAAAGCGCTGGATATCCCAAACGATATCATTTTAGATTTGCCTAAAATTACATTGATAGGCAATGTGCAGTTGTACATAGAAAATCACCGGGGTATCATTGAATACAGTCCTGAAACAATCCGGATAGCCGTAGGCATAGGGGAGCTTGAGATATCCGGGAGTACGCTCATGATACGCACTATTAGTAAAGATGATCTTCATTTAGATGGTGAGGTTGAAGCGATACGCTTTAGGAGGTAGGCGTAATGGATTGGCAGAGAGGGGTAACCGGCTGTCTCGAAATTGTTCTCTCGGGCGAAAGCCCGGAGAGAGTAATAAATATGGCCATGAGCAGGGGGATTTATATTTGGGATATCCAGCGAACAAAGGAAGGCAACTTTTTGCTAAAAATTCGTGTTGGTGGATACAAGGCCTTGCGCCATCTTGTCAGACGCTCCTCCTGCCGTATGAAGATCGTCAAAAAAAAGGGGCTGTTCTTTTATCTGCTTCGGGCGAAGAAGCGGAAAGTGCTCGTAACCGGTCTTTTGTTTTTTTGTATAGTCTTGTATATTCTAAGCTCCTTTGTCTGGTTTATTGAAATAAGCGGAAACAAAAAGGTAGAAACTCAAAGGATAGAACAGACTCTCGAGGTTCACGGGTTAAAGGTGGGAGTACTCAAGTCCGGCTTTGACAGCGAAATAATCAAGGATAAACTGCTGCGGGACATACCTGAATTGGCCTGGGCCGGAATCCGTGTGCAGGGTACGAAGGTAATTATAGAAGTGGCTGAAAAGACACTTGTTCCGGCTGACGAGGAGACAAAGCCGGCCGATATTATTGCGCGTGTTGGGGGTAAGGTTGAAGAAGTGCTTGTACTGACGGGTACCCCGTTCATCAAGGTGGGTGATATTGTTGAAAAAGGACAGACCCTGATTGGAGGTCTTGTCTACCCGCAAATCCAGATTAACGAGGATGGCAGCATTACACCGGCCGGAACCCCGGAACAGATTAGGGCCCGTGCGCTTGTCAGGGCACGGATTCTGCGCAGCCGGACAGGCGAATGCTATATTCGTGAAGAGAAAGACCTGGACACAGGGGCTGAAACAAAAGTAACTTTTATCCGTTTCCGGGGCCAAGATATCATTATCAGAGGACCAAAAACAGTACCCTATGAACGTTACCGGCTCGTCAGTCATGTAAAAAACCTTTCCGTGGGCAGGATTCCAGGGTGGTCTGTCGAATTATTTACTGTGGTTTATCTCGAACAAAAGCATGAGGTTTATGATTGGGGGCTTGCCGGCGCCTATCAGGAAGCTGTGGCTCGCGCAAAAAACGACCTATTTCGCGAGCTCCCGGCCGATTATCGAATTATCCTCGAAGAACATGAACCTTTGCTCTCGAAGAAAGCCGACCTCGTAAGAGTGCAGTACGTCCTTGAGACAGTAGAAAATATCGTTGCTTACCGCATTAACCCTTAAAGTTTGCAGGATAAGTGCCCTTACTGCAGAAAGAGACATTTCATAGCAGAAGTATTGCAGATAAGGTATAATAAGATGCAACATGAATAAGGAGGAGTTAATTCAGTTGACTGCCAACAGCGAAGCGTATATTAGTCTAAGTAACCAGGAAGCGTCTATTGTCTACGGGCTGCATGATGAAAATCTCAAGTTTATTGAAGATAATCTCAGTGCGAAAGTGATAGCGCGCGGCGGTGATATTCATATAAGCGGGACAATCGACGATGTGCGGCTGGCCAGCGATGTTTTTGACAGGCTCATAGAACTGGTCAGGGCCGGCGCCGTAATTGGCGTTAGCGATATTAATTACTGCATACAGGCTGTTATGGCCGGCAAGGGTGTTATTCTCACAGAGGCGCTCAATCAAGTTATTCAATTAACGGCTCGTGGCAAACCGATCAAAGCAAAAACTATTGGACAACATCAATATGTACAAGCAGTCAAAACTAATGATATTGTTTTTTGCATAGGCCCGGCCGGAACTGGAAAAACCTACCTGGCTGTTGTCATGGCAGTGTCCGCTCTAAAAAACAAAGAAGTAAACCGGATTATTTTAACTCGCCCGGCAGTCGAGGCTGGTGAAAAGCTGGGATTTTTACCAGGAGATATGCAGGAGAAGGTCAATCCATATCTGAGACCGCTATACGACGGCCTTTATGATGTCTTAGGAATAGAGACAGCACAGCGCTATGTTGATAAATCGGTGATTGAGATTGCACCGCTTGCCTATATGCGGGGCAGAACCCTCGATGATTCTTTTATTATTCTCGATGAAGCCCAAAATACTACCCCGGAACAAATGAAGATGTTTTTAACCCGCATAGGGTTTGGGTCAAAGGCGGTTGTTACCGGTGACGTTACACAGGTAGATTTGCCGAGAAATGCCAATTCCGGTCTGGTTGTAGTTCAGAAGATATTAAAAGACATTAAGGGAATCAATTTCCAGTACCTGACACAGGCAGACGTAGTAAGACACCCGGTTGTGCAACGGATTATTCTGGCCTATGAAGAATACCAGAGTCAGGCTGAGGAAACCCGGGACAAGGAGTCCTAAGGGGGGATTATTATTACTATCAAGAAAAATAAAGGGCAGCTTTTTGGCAGAACAGGTAAAGTGGTGTTAAACCGCAAGCTCCGGGAGTTTGTCTGGTTAGCAATATTTTTTCTTGGTGTTTTAGGCGTGTTTGCAGCTCATTACCTGCCTGAGCAATATCCGATGAAAGAGGGGCAGATTTCTACCAGCACGATAAAAGCCCCCTACAGTATAACCTTTGAGGATGAAAAACAGACGACTGAGCGCAAGAGGATTGCCGCTGAGAATGTCGGCGATGTCTATGTTCTTGATAATAATGTCCTGATAGACATAGAGATGGATATTAACCGTATTTTTGCAGATTTAACCCGGATAGTAAAAAATGACAATACCGACACGAAGACAAAAGTAGCAATGTTGAAAACTAATTACCGGCTGAACGATGTCGCCGCCAATGTTTTGCTGTATCTCGAAACAGAAACATCGGAGGCATTAAAAGCAGAGGCTGTTAATTTAGTGCGCACGAACTGGAAGAGCGGAGTTAGAGATGGAGAGGTTGAAGCTAAAAAAGAGCAGATTTTGAATCAGATCGAGTTGTTAAACTATAATGCGCCATACCGGGACTTGATTAAGGCAGTCTTTAATAAAGTTGAGCTGGCAGGTAATTATTATTATGATGAGAATGCTACAAGCAGAGCCCAAGCAGAGGCGGCTCAAAACGAAGGGCCTGCTCTTATCACTGTCCGCAAAGGTCAGAAAATTGTCGGTGAGGGAGAAGTCGTCACTGCGGAGCAGAAAGAAATACTTCAGGCGTTCGGGTACCAGCGGACTTCATCACCGGTTATAGCGCTCCTTGGCATATCAATATTTCTCATTCTTATCATTGTTTTGACCTCGTTCTTCCTGAAGCAGTACCGGAGGGATATCTACAGGCAGGTTTCGAAAATAATCCTGTTGAGTCTGATCTTCTTTATTATCATTCTTGTAGCAAAGCTTATTTCAACGATAAAAATAAGTCCGCAGACGGACGTTGCGGAGTTGGTCGGTTTCCTGATCCCGGTTGCGACAGGCTCTATGCTTATATCAATCTTGCTCGATACAAAACTTGCTATTTTTATGACGATGGTGTTGAGTATCTTTGTCGGGATTCTGACAGGCAACCAGATGGCCTTTGCAGTGAATGCCTTTGTTGGCGGGCTTGTTGGTGTTTTCTGTGTTTCAAAATTTAGCCAGAGACTCGACTGGGTCAAGGCAGGTCTATTTGTAGCCGCCGCTGATGTGATTTGTATCATTGCGCTGGACCTGATGAGTTTTGTTTCCTGGCAGCTTACCGTAACAGGGATAATACTGGGCGCCATGAACGGTTTTATATCGGCGATTCTTGCTTATGGCAGTATTCCGTTTTTTGAATCAGCCTTCAAGCTGACGACAAGTGTCAGAATGCTCGAACTCTCTAACCCGAATCATCCGCTGTTAAAAAGGCTGCTCATGGAAGCCCCCGGAACCTATCATCACAGTATCCTGGTTGGCAACCTGGGTGAAGCGGCCGCTGACGCCGTTGATGCAGATTCCTTGCTCGTCCGGGTTGGTTCTTATTATCATGATGTCGGCAAATTAAAACGGCCTTACTTTTTTATTGAAAACCAGATGGGTGAAGATAATCCGCATGAAAAACTCACGCCGGTGTTAAGCACGCTGATAATCACCTCGCATATCAAAGACGGGCTGGAATTAGCCCGCGAATATGGTATACCGCCAATTATCATGGAATTGATTGCTCAGCATCAAGGAACTACTCTAGTAACATATTTTTATCATAAAGCCCTTGAATTAGGGAACGCTGATAATGTTAAAGAAAGCGAATTCCGATATAATGCTGAGAAGCCGCAAACAAAAGAAGCCGCAATCATTATGCTTGCTGACAGCGTTGAAGCAGCAGTGCGCTCAATGCCGTTAATAAATACTGTCAAGATGGAAGGGCTCGTGCGCAAGATTATCAAGGAACGCCAGCAAGACGGGCAGCTAGATGAGTCGGAACTGACCTTCAAGGACGTTGATTTAATAGCCAGCGCCTTTGTACGAATCTTAAACGGGATTTTTCATTCCCGTATCGAATATCCGGATAATGTTCTCGAAAGGATGGAGGGAGGGCTGCTTCCCGATGCAGATACTAATGGGCAATCAACAGGAGTTGATTCCAGTGACAAAGGAGCATGAGGAACTCGTTGAAAAAGTGCTTCTTGAAGTAGGAAGGCAATTCAATCAATCTGAGAATGTAGAGCTAAGCGTTACTTTTATTGATAATACCGGAATCAGAGAACTTAACCGTACTTACCGTGGGATTGACAGCGCTACAGACGTCCTGTCATTTGCGTTTGATGAGGATTCCGGGTCTACCGGCGAGATAGAATTTATTAGCGGTTCAGATACGCATATTCTCGGAGATATAATTATTTCCGTTGAAACGGCCAAGCTGCAGGCTGCGGATTATGGCCATAGCCTGAACAGGGAGCTGGGTTTTCTGGCGCTGCACGGAGCGCTTCATCTTCTTGGGTTTGACCATAACACTGAAGAAGAAACTGCTGTAATGCGTAAGTGGGAAGAGAAAATACTGCTTGATTTACAACTGCCGAGGGATTAGCAAAGAGTATTTCTTAATAATGTTAAATTAATAGATTTTTTCTATTTTAGGAGGGGAAAATTTTGTCAGGCTCCCAGCTTGGACAAATAGTTGTTCTATTTTTGCTTTTAATCTGTTCGGCCTTTTTTTCAGCCTCAGAAACAGCAATATTTTCATCAAAAAAAGTTCGGATTCGGCACCTTGCTGAGGAAGGCGATCCCAGAGCAATTTTAACCAGCCGCTTGTTGGAACAGCCTAACCGTTTAATCTCCACTATCTTAGTAGGTAATAATGTTGTCAATATTGGGGCTACCGCTCTTGCGACTACACTGGCTATTGGTATTTTTGGTGATACCGGGGCAGGAATCGCTACCGGTTTCATGACAGTCATTATTTTGGTCTTTGGGGAGATAACACCCAAAACTCTCGCCTCAAGAAGGGCCGAGGAGGTTGCTTTAAAAACAAGCAGATTTATTAATACCCTTGGAATTATTTTATGGCCGCTCATTAAGGTGCTAAATCTGCTGACGAACGCTCTGATTAAGATTTTTGGCGGGCAATCCAAAGAGTCGCCGCTGGTTACGGAAGAAGAAATCCGTATGCTTGTCAATGTCGGGCAGGAAGAAGGTTTACTCGATCAGGACGAACGTGAAATGATCAACAGTATCTTTGAATTTGACGAAACCCTTGTGCGTGAAGTCATGATCCCGAGAATCGATATTATTGCCGTCAACGCCGCTGAATCGATAGATAATGTAATCAAGCTCATTGTAGCTGTCGGACACTCGCGTATTCCGGTTTTTGAAAATACGGTAGATGATATTGTCGGCGTTCTTTATGCGAAGGACTTGTTTGAACCTTTACTAGGCAAAGAGGGTACTAGAGGGAGTATTAAGCAGTTGATGCGGCCGGCTTATTATGTACCGGAGAGCAAAAGAGTCAGGGATCTATTTGCGGAGCTGCGTAAAGAGAAAGTCCATATGGCTATAGTTCTCGATGAGTACGGGGGAACAGCCGGTTTAGTTACTATAGAGGACTTAATAGAGGAGATTGTTGGGGATATTCAGGATGAATTTGACCGTGAGGAAAAAAACATTGAAACTTTAAGCGACGGAGAATTATTGGTTGACGCCCGTACCCCCATTTACGATATTAATGAAATACTTGAGTTGGACCTTCCTGATGATGAATTTGATACTATCAGCGGGCTGGTGTTTCATAATCTGGGAAAACTGCCATACGAGGGACAGGAACTGGATATCGGAAGCTTGCATGTAATCGTAGCTAAGGTAACAGGGCGTCGGATAGGAAAGTTGCGTCTGAAAAGAAAAGATAGAACATAAAAAGAGGGGCAAAGATGAGAGGAAAGTATTTTAAATGGGTTCTTATCGGTGTTATCTTTAGTATTTTATCTGGAGCGGCTGCCTATTACTATATGGGGGCGTACATTCCTAAATCAATATCCTTTGATTTAACCAAAACAAAGCAAGATGGTAATGAAAACCTCCGGAATGTCCCTTACCCAAACTGGAAGGAAAGAAACCGGCAGCGCGCTTTGGCAGTTATTATTGATAATGCGCCGCAAGCCAGACCGCAGGCAGGGCTTGACCAGGCTGAGGTTGTCATTGAGGTTCCTGTTGAAGGCGGATTGACAAGATTGCTTGCTATTATGACCAGCGACGGGATAGAAACAGTAGGACCGATTCGCAGCGCCCGGCCTTATCTGGTGGATATAGCTAATGAATATGGCGCGATAATTGTTCACGCAGGCGGCTCTTTGGAAGCGCTGGATATGCTCGAAAAAACAAACGGAGAGCATCTTGATGAGACTCTCGGCGGCGCTCAGGTGGGTGCAGCCTTTTGGCGGGTACCGGATCGTCTGAAACCCTATAATTTATATGCGAGTATGGACAGCTTACGCCGGACCGCCAAACTGGAGAAATATAAACTAAGCGGCCCGCCTGTCGAACGGGCTACACTTGTACCAGGCGCTGAAGCAGGCGGTGAAGAGATTGATGACATCACAATCTATTATCCGAACCGTTCCAGCGAGGTTCGTTATGTCTACAATAAAGAGAGCTATGTCTTTGAGCGTTTTATGGCCGGGAGTCCGCATGAAACAACGAAGGGTGAACAGATTAAGACACCGAATATCATCATTCAGTTTGTACCGCACCGTTATCTTGACGGAGACGGACGCCTCCAACTCATTCTGCATGGCGAGGGACAAGCTCTGGTTTTCAGGGAGGGCAAAGTTGTCAAAGGATTATGGCAAAAAATACCCGGTCAGTTTACAAAATATACGGATCAGAATGGGAAGACCATTCCTCTGCTGCAGGGACCAACATGGATAGAGATTGTTACTAACGCGACAAGAGTCGATTATTGAGGTGGAATTAGTGGATTACAGCAGGCTGATTCAAACAGCCCAGAAAGCTAGAGAGAACGCATACGCGCCTTATTCCAAGTTTAAGGTCGGTGCAGCACTATTAGGTAAAAACGGGGAGGTGTTCGCCAGCTGCAATGTCGAAAATGCTTCGTATGGTCTGACGATGTGCGCTGAACGGGTTGCAGTATTTAAAGCCGTCTGTGCCGGGGTTTCTGATTTTGAGGCTATCGCTCTTGTGACAGACTCACTTGAACCAGTTTCACCATGTGGAG
>DIVP01000072.1:0-32414 GCA_002422465.1 Peptococcaceae bacterium UBA6129
TGGGAGTTTGGCTAGCAAGCCCTACATATTTTTCTCCTAAAATTCTTTCAGAAACAATGGCCATATTGACATAATTGGTTACTCTTGGGACTCGCGGACTCAACCGCCATTGTCAATACCCTGTCATTGGTTATCCTCATCAGTTCTCTTTGGTTGTGCGCTATATTCTCTAAAAAGATCTCGACATATGTCGGCCTGATCATTTTTAATGATTTTTTTTCATATATCAGGCAATTATTTCACTAATAGCCACAGGAGATAGATTAAGAGATTGTGCAACCGCACAATTGGTTACAGAACCATTACAAACATTCAGACCCAAAGCCAAAGCCGGATTCTCGCTTATTGCTTTCTTCCATCCCTTATTTGCTATTTCAATCGAATACGGCAGAGTGACATTAGTTAAGGCAATTGTAGATGTTCTTGCTACCGCCCCAGGTATATTTGCAACCGCATAATGTACAACACCGTGTTTGATGTAAGTTGGATTATCATGAGTTGTCACTCTGTCAATAGTCTCTATCGACCCGCCCTGATCAATGGCAACATCGACGATTACCGAACCAGGTTTCATCTGCCTAACCATTTCTTCAGTTACTAATCTTGGGGCCTTAGCTCCCGGTATTAAAACTGCTCCAATAAGTAAATCCGCGCGTTTTACCCCATTTTGAATATTCATGTGATTTGACATTACCGTTTTAACCCTTCCCATAAAGACATCGTCCAGGTAACGCAACCGTTCGGCATTCTTATCTAAAATTGTTACATAGGCGCCCAACCCGACAGCCATTTTTGCCGCATTTATTCCAACAACGCCTCCCCCAACAATCACTACTTCTGCAGCTTCGACTCCCGGCACACCTCCCAAGAGCAACCCGCACCCTCCATTTGCCTTTTCTAAATGATGAGCCCCTATTTGGACAGCCATTCGTCCCGCGACTTCGCTCATCGGTGTTAGCAATGGCAGAGAGCCATTTGGCAGTTGAATCGTTTCATATGCTATTCCAACTACTTTCTTCTCAAGTAAAGCTTTAGTGAGCTCAGGATCGGGAGCTAGGTGCAAATAAGTAAATAAAATCTGACCTTCGCGAAATAGGTCGTACTCAGAAGGGAGCGGCTCCTTAACTTTAATTATCATATCTGCTTTACCGAACACCTCTTCCGGATTTTTTCCGATTAATGCCCCTTCCTTCATATAATCCTCATCCGTAAATCCGCTGCCGATCCCTGCCATCGTTTCAACCATAATTATATGTCCTTCATTTGTCAGCGCTTTGACTCCTGCAGGGGTGATACCAATTCTGTTCTCATTGTTTTTAATTTCTTTTGGGATACCAATAAACATCTGTTAATACCTCGCTTTTCTTTTTTTCAAATTACAGGGTTTGTCCTGATAGCTCCTTTCCGATAATTGTTTTTATTACATAGGGGGATGTCATCAGTGCAAGCAATCCGCCATATGTTGGTATAAACCTGATTTCATTACCAACCTGTATCTCCTCAGAACAATCCGTAACATCCACAATCAAATGGTCACTGCTTATTCCGAGTATTTCCAGCCCCGGTGTTAATGGCTTAATCCCGCCGGGGGGCACATCCTGCCTGCCTACTGCTAAAATTGCCCTTTTTCGTCTTCCCTTATCTTTAAATACCGGGGTATTTCCGAAGGCGTCCTGTTTAATGGCTCCGAATGGGACTGACGGTTTCTCACGAACCTCGACTACTTCAGCTGCAAGAATAAAAGCATCCGCATAAGTCCCTGCTATATAACCGCCGGCTGAGGCTCCGGTTCCGAGAAAAATGGCTTCTCCAATCCGAAATTCATTGATTCCGGGAGCAACCCCTCCCCTATTAATTCTAAAGCGCTGGAGTTTCCCCCTGACAGGACGGGCAGCTCAAGATCAAACTCTCTTTCCATATTTTTTTGAAGCTCAACCAGCATGGACGTGTTTTCATATGAAGGCAGCACACCGCCAAAACACCCGACATTCGTAGCCAAACCTTCCAGTTTGATATTGTTCATATTAACAACTTTATCAACGAGTTTACTGAGCTCATCCGGCATGATTCCTTCCCTTAAATCACCGATTTCAACCATCAGAATGACACGATGAATTCTCCCCATCTCACCGGCCTGCCGGTCAAACTCTTCAATAACCTTTATTTCCGACTGATAGCTGCAATCCGCATACCTGACCGCATCTTTTGCTTCCGAAATCATCGGTATCCTCAACAGTGCTATTTGACAAGAAAATCCGGCACTTCTGAGTTTTTTTATATTTTCAATTCGTGAATCCGCCAGTTCCTTAATTCCTGCTTTTATAAAGGCATTAACAATGTGTGGATTACCACAGACCGCCTTGGTTATTATACCTTTGCTGCTGCAGTTTCCCGCAATTAAACCGGCATTGTGCTCAATTTTATCAAGATTAATATTAATATGAGGATTTGTCATGATATTACCTCCGGAATATCTATTTCGAAACTCTTGGCAAGCAGGAAGAAAGCTGCTCGCGGATATTGCAGTGATAATACACCGACTGCTGCCATGATATAGTATTTATCAATCAACGTGACCGCTTCCGGCCCTGGGAGGAGTTCACGGCTATTCGGCTGCCGGCGTAGCTGAGACAGTAGTTCTTGACCCCCTTCTATTCTTGTCAGGGCTCCACCGGTTCCTACTATCCACTTAATATAAGATAAGTCCTTTCCTACAAGGAGTGACATTCGTCCGTTTTGTCCGTAAAGGGGCTTGATACTGCCGACATGACGGGAAACTGCAGTTTGTACAGCAATCTTCAACAGCTTTTTTATAAAGTCAACCTCTTTGGTGGTTGTCGGTATCGGCTTAATCAGGCTTTGATATTCCTTACCATACAATTCTTCTATTTTATCGGCCCCGGCCAATCTAACCAGGTTAGACGCATTGATATAGACGCCAAGGTCTCCTTCCACTGTTCTTTTCTCCTTCGGTTCCACCCCCGCTGCCATTAACTCTGCTCGCAGGGGAGCCTCCGTTATGGAATGGACATCTGTAGTGGCTCCTCCCACGTCAAGCACCATCAGGTCTCCTAGCTCCTGATAGATGATCTTGGCAGCTTCCATCACCGCACCCGGGGTCGGCAGGATATTTCCCTTGACCATCTTCCTGATTTTTGACATTCCGGGGGCTTCACATATGTTTGACTCAAATACTTTTTGAATAACCTTTCTCGTTGGTCCCACGTTCAAATCATCAATATTCGGATAAACGTTTTCCGCGACAAAGCATTCTACTTTAGCCCGGGCAAACAACTCTGCCACTTCACCGGCAATGGCCTTATTTCCGGCATAAATAACGGTTGAACTGTACTGGGCACTTTGCAGATAATCGCTCAGCAGGGTGGCATTTTGAAAAGTTGTTTTGTACTCTCCGTAATCCACCCCGCCGGCAAGGAGGATGATGTTGGGTTTTATTTCCCCGAGTTTTTTTAAATCAAAACCGGTCAGAACCCCCGATGTCACCATGCGGACAATTGCTCCGGCCCCAAGTGCCGCTTCATTTCCCGCTTTAACTGTCATATCATGAACGAGCCCGTGTACTGTCATTCGCAAACCGCCGGCCGCAGAACTGGTTGCAAAGAATTCCCGCCAAGTTAAGCTTTCTCCTATCCTTACCTTTAAGTCTTCAATGGCTGCAAGCAGCCCTCTTGTAACATCACCCTCCGTTACCGAAGTAGGAGCCACACCCTGGCCAAGATATAGCGGGTTGTTACTCTTTAACCTATCAAAGGCATTGACTACTGTGGTTGTACTTCCAATTTCGGCAACCAGCGCATCAATTCTGAGCATATGTTAACTCCTTTTTTGCGTCTTCAAGGCTTTAGCTAAATAACTTGCCACCTGGATCCCCTTTGTCCCTCTGCCGAATCCTGCGTCAAGGCCGCATTCGACGGCTACTTCATGGCTTACCTGTGTGCCCCCTCCCAGGAGCAAAATACGGTCCCGGACACCTTTTTCGACACAAATATTATGAAGTTTTTTCATATTTAAACGATGGATGTCTCCATGAGAAATTATTGTGCTGATCAAAATTGCCTGGGAATTTGTTTCAATAGCCGCATCAACAAGTTTTTGAAGAGGTACCGAGGTGCCTAGATAATGGCATTTTACACCGTAGCCTTCCAGACCGCCGTGTTTTATATCAATGATTTCCCGCATTCCTACCGAATGTTCGTCCTCACCGACCGTCGCGGCCACTACCGTGAGTTTGTTTTCTTGAAATATCTTTCTGATCTCTTCTTCCTCCAGCAGTTCAGGTTTTGGTGGAACCACAATCTCTGAGGTTATAATGGAGAAATCCAGTCTGCCCTTCATTTCAATCAATGTTCCTTCTGCATTTTGCATCACCTGCCGGTGTATTACCTCAGCATCTGCTAATCCCATGCGTGAAGCGATTTCCAACGCGGCAAATTCCGCTGTCCTTTCTTCGGCCGGAAGAAAAAGAGTTACTAACAGATATCCGTCACCGGACCATTGCACCTCCGGTTTAATGAGTTCACTATTTAAATAAGGTTTTACTTTTTCCATTCGGACGTTTACATTGTCTTCCTGATCCATCTCATCAATGTATTGGATCTTATCCGCGTCACATAGAGTGCAGCCACCTATGGCATCACAAACTTTGCCAGTACTGCCAGCATCAGCGGGTATCTTATTGTATCCGAAATGATGACATACCGGCGCAAAATAGTCCGGATCTCTTGGAATCACCTGCCCGACACCGACACCGCCGTCAGGGTCGCGGCTAATGCCATCGTCATTTCGCTCGGGGTATTGGCCGGAGTCAACGAAAAATCCGAGCTTAACTGCATTAGCGTAACCGCCAATCTCCAGAATCTCCTCAAGAAAAAGTACAGCGCGTTCTTTTAATTCCCTAACCTTTTCTCTCAAGGGCCCCTCTTTTTTTAGTTCAACTATCTCCAGAAGTCCATCCAATCCATTCAAGGCCTGTTTGGCAGTATTGATGCCATGAATGCTGTTGTAATGCCACGGGACGTTTCTGCCTTCATCCGGGGTAATGGTGCTTTGAATGTCGGCGCTGGTCAGGCGGGATATCAGGGTATTTAAAGTATGGCTTACCGTTGCTTCTCTGGTGCATGATTCCATATATTTCGTATTCATCTGGCATCTGAACCTGTATCCTTTAAACAGCTCCCGCAAAGCCACCGCATATGGCAGGTCAATCCTGATGCAAGGAGCAGGAGGAGCCGTTGGCGGTACTGTGGAAAGGCAGATCCTGTCTTTGGGCATCCCTGTACGGTTCGAAAAGGTACAATTTATGGCATGCTGTACCATTAATTCCGGCATTACTTTCCAGGCCTGTCGCGCTGTGGCATTGGCGTTGTGAGCTCCGTCAATCTGGGCCATCCCGGCGGAGTTCATGATTGTCTTTGCTTCGGCTGCATCCACAAAAGAACGATACAAATTAATGTTTCTGTATAAAACGTTGTACTGAGGGTCCTGATGAGCGCCGTTAACACCCTCTTCGGCAAACATAACGGCAATTTCGGGCCCGGCCGCGCCGCTTACATAGGAATGAAAATTAATTGGTCTGCCTACTTCGTCTTCAATATAATCAAGGGCTTTTCTTGTTGCGCGGATTTGTTTCCTCGTTATGGGCACCCCGCCTATACCCTCCGGTGTACCCTCGATCAAACCATCGAAATGACTTTGTCCGGCTGTTCTGATGACCATGATGTGGTCAGCGCCATGCCAGGCAGCCATCCTCATCCTGCGTAAATCGTCTTCAAACCTGCCGGAAGCTATCTCTGAAGTAATTACCACATCCGGTTGGGGGTCAATAAAACCGAAGCTTTTTGCCGCAGGTAACGGTTGGCTTTGCTTAAGGTTATCGGAGCACTGTAAATAGTCGAATTCCCCGATATGATATTTTTTTTGTGTCGTTCTCCATACCCATCCTTTACGCCGAGGCCGATATTTATCCAGATCGCTAATAACCTTCTCTATGTCCAGTTTTTTATCGTGTTGCAGGCGCATACTCTTCACCACTTTCTAAGTAACTCTTTACTGTTTCCCATTCCCGGTCCTGCAGCAGGAGTTCCCCGGCGCTCCTCACGGAAATACCTTTTATAGAGGAAAGCCTCCACACCAAGTGTCCTGCCCCTTTTCTCAAAAGCTTATGCTCTATACACTTATCAACAAGTTCCTTGGTTTCGAAGCTATTAAAACCCATTCGCAGCAGAACCGATCTCTCAATGGACGGAGTAGTATTTTGTTTTGCTATTTTTAACAACGGCTCCATTATCTCTCCGGTGAGCCCCCAGAAACGTTCCTCTAATTCACTATCCGTTAGTCCGGCAAGATGTTTGCGTCTTACTTCAAAATCACATTCTCTCATTTAGAACCTCCTGTAACAGACATTAAATTCCGTTGTTTGTATTTATCTCACCTGCAATAAATCACATATCTTGCCCTTGCCCAATCTGATCTCTTCTGCCAGAAATTCTAAATCTATTGATGTTAAGCAGTCTTTTTTACCTTTTAAATAATTATTATCAATATTTTTAAGATAAGATTCTTTTAATGACTGCATATTGATGTCACAAAAACGGATTTGTTCCGGTCTTTCAGGAATTACTATGTTTACGCCAGGTCTATTCTCCTCTGGATTTCCTCTGGTTACTTCCACGCCGTGTGCTTTGGCAAAGGCAAGCTGCGCCAGGGGGTGTTTGCCGGCTCCTGTATATTCCGTTTCCTGAACGACAATAATCTGATCATCATCCATTTCCTGCGCCAGGGCAAAAGCCGCGGCCAAAGAGACATTTCCTGCCGGTCCCCTTTCCAGCCCTTCCAACTGTGCCAACATTTCCGTCACATAGAAAACCTCGCCTTGGCTGACCAATCCATAACGGTCCATATAGCGCAAAGGTCTCGCCGCATTTCTCGGCACATCTGCTCTATCAGGCCATGTCGCAAAGGGTATCCCAAACCCGGTATGTCCGGTAGTGAAAGATTTTTTATTAAAATCGGTGTCACTTGCCATATGAAGCCCTTTCAAGTCAACACTTGCCGCTATTATCTGCGTGTTGCCGCAGCCCGCTTTTTTCAAACCTCTGGCGGTGCCTGTCACATTCCCGCCCCCGGCATGCGTGATGACAACTGCCTCCGGGTCTTTGCCGGCAATACTTCTAACCTGTTGAGCCACTTCAAAACCCAGTGTTTCAATACCTGCTATACCAAACGGCGTATATAAAGAAGCATTAAAATATCCCGTTTCCTCCAACAGAAGCAGAAAATAGTAAAAAAGTTCGGGACCTACAGTTAACTGAACCACTTCGGCCCCATAAGCCTCGCAGCTCCTGCCTTTTTCCAGTATCTCCGGCTGACCGATTCCCTTGCTGTCGTATACTTCCTGAACTACTATACAATTCAGTCCACTTCTCGCGGCTTGCGAAGCAACCGCCGCGCCATAATTACCGCTTGTTGCGGAGATGATTCCCGAATAGCCCAGCTTTTTGGCGTGATATACAGAAACCGCAGCTCTTCTGGCCTTGAAGCTTCCTGAAGGATTACTGGCTTCATCCTTAATAAATATTCTTGCTCCCTTTCCCTTTGGAGATAACATTCTGGCCAGTTTTGTTATGTTTTCCAATTCAAGCAAGGGGGTATTGCCAACACCGGATTTCCTCTGAATATCAATAATCTCTTCTAATTCATAACCGCAAACCCTCATCATTTTTTCATAATCAAAGGAAAAGTTCCCCTGTTCAAAATCTTCATAGTCTATTCCTATGGAGTCTTTCATTATCCGGGCTTTTTGGTTCATAACTTCTTCATACTTTTTATAGTTCATCAGCTTTCACCGTCCGTAGAATTTTCTTAAGCTCCGACCCGATGTGCAGGAG
This sequence comes from Peptococcaceae bacterium UBA6129, assembly GCA_002422465.1. GTDB lineage: Bacteria > Bacillota > Peptococcia > DRI-13 > UBA6129 > UBA6129. The sequence continues at coordinate 7,908 of DIVP01000072.1, forward strand.
TTCCGGCTGCGGTCCGGCAAAATCATGGGTGAACCTGGGATTTACAGCCATTAATATACCCCGGATACTTCTGCCGATAACAGTTTTTACCATCACTTCCTGCCCAATCTGGGCTGAATCATTCTCCATAAAGCCTTTTACCCTCATTTCAAGCGGCACTTTTTTCGTATCTTCCGGAACTTGCGGGGCTCTTTCGCCGGGTCTGAGCACAGTGTCACCAATCTGAACATAATCGCCTTTGTAAGCCCTTGTTAACATATTACTTTTCCTCCATCAGACTACGAATATCACCCATTAGAGCTCTCGGCACAGGAAGATCGACCATCGTAACCAGCCCAGGTTTTGACTTTAGAACATGCGGTATCATGTTCACAGCAAGTGCGATAGTGCCAAGCCCGCCTGGTATTTCCGGCTTTATCTCCATATTTATATTTGGTGTTCCTTCAATCCTGATATAATCTCCGGTTGCAACGCCTTCCATTCCGGGATGAATTTGTTGTGGATGCTCCAACTCAATCAAAACTTTGCCACCGACAATTCCTTGGGCGCAGTGCCTGCAGCCCGCCACCATCCCGGGTTCTACTTTTACATGTGGAGTTTCTCTGAATTTATTTGAAATTATAGGTTCCCTGGTTTGCACAACTTTCTCTACTTCCCAACCTAGCGCACCGGCTATCAAATGTATCGATTGCGGAAAACCTATATGTCCTTGTATTGTTCCGTCTTCTACACCTTTATGGAACTGCTCCGGCGTCGTGCCAACTCCCTGGCTTTTCATGACTGTAGCTCCAAAAGGCGAGAGATCATTAATTCTGGCCGCCTTGATTTTCTTAACATCAAGACATACTCCTGTTAGAGCGATAATCAACACATCCAGTATAAATCCGGGGTTTATCCCTGTGCCTAAAACGGTGACTCCCTTCAATTTCGCCAATTCATCAATTTGCTTAGCAAGCTCGGGTTCGCTCGCCTTTGGATAAGCAAGCTCTTCCGCGATTGTGATACAATTGCTGCCATTTTCAATTATCTTTTTTATCTCCGGATAAACTTCTTTAGTAAAAGAATTAGTAGCAAGCAAAACGACATCCGGTTTTGTTCTTCTCATAACCTCTATGGCATCGCTGCTAATAATTACACCATTTTTCCCAAGCCCAAGATATTCACCGAGGTCTTTTCCCGCTTTATTTGGTGAATTGGCAATAGCGCCAACTACATCAAGCCCTTTTTTCTGCAAAGCCATTTTCGCGCAGCCGCTGCCCATGCTTCCCAAGCCCCACTGTACAACTGTTACTCTCTTTTCCATAATAACCTCCTCAATAACGCCTCATGACAAGATCTCGTTTTCACTTTAATACTGATGCAAGAACCTTGCCAACATAGTTTATGCCTATACTCATATTACAAAAGCGCATAAAGTATTGGGAATTGCCATAAATACAAGCATTAATAAAAACAATACCTTTTGTTAAAATAAAAAAGGTATTGTCATTTTTGCGAAGAATTTATTATTTATGACTATCATTGTGTTTATTTGACAATGCAAGTATATTTTAATCATGATAATGGTTCTTTCGAAGGGAGGGTAGGTCAGTGGAGTAAAATCATCAATTGCAAAACGGTAATTTGGATAAGAGGATAAAAACTTATTTAAAGAGAGGGGTTATCATATGCGTATTGTTGAACAGGTATTTAATGTTACAGAACACACTCGCATTGCTAAGGCGGATTATCCCACCGAATCACTATTTCAAGTCTTTGTAAGGGGACGTCTCCAGGACAAACGTACTTACCTGGTAGATGGGGAGACTATAGATTTCGGCTTTGATTGTTTAGTACCAGGCGATGTCATCCAGATGTTTTATTTGATTCCATAAAATGCCGGGAAGGTAAGGCTAGCTATCTTTGCCTTAAAAATTATTTTTAAATGCTGCTTCATGAAAATGTAAATATCCTTAGAGAAGGTGAGTAGATGGGAAGTCTGTTCAATGTGCAAAAAGATGTCCAGAGTATTGCTGAAGTAATTGCATCGGCCTTAAAAGTAGAAACTGAAATCGTTGATGATAAAGGAATGATCCTGGGAGCGACAGGCAGGATCCGAGGGCAGCTGTTAACGAAAAGAACCGATATTTTCATTAACCGCTATGTCCTGGATAAGAAAATACCCTTTATCCTGGAAAGCCCTGGGAAACACAGGTTGTGCGAGCCATGTATGGAAAAAAACGAATGCTTTTATACAGCAGGAATATATTATCCTATAAATTTGAATGATACCTGCTATGGAGCTATCAGCCTTATCAGCTTTGACGACCAGCAAAAAGAGATTCTAATGGCAAATCAAAGCTCATTTATGGATTTTATAGGGAAAATGGCTGACCTTCTTGCTATTAAGATTCTTGAATTCTCTATGATGGACAGACTATCCAGGACTAACGAACACCTTGAAGCCATCGTTAACTCCGTAACCGAGGGAATAATCTCCTGTGATGAAGATGGAATAATAAGCTTCTTTAATAATACTGCTTCAGAATTATTAGGTGTTAGTAAAAAAGAAGTGTCCGGCAAACATGTTTCCACTTTCCTGCCCAATTCTCTCATTAGCAACTGTCTGTCAAAAAAAGAATCGCTTTATGAGAAGAAAATGGTCTATACAAGCTCAAACGGTGAAAATATAACTCTTATCTCGAACGCTACTCTTGTTAAATCCGGTGACAAGATTATAGGTGCTGTGGAGTCGTTTTCTGAGGAAGAAAAATTATTCCGAGTAGCATATCGCCTTTCCAACAGTGTTAATACAACTCCCTTGGAGCAAATAATTGGAGAAAGCAATATCATGCGAAAATTGAAGAGGGATGTAATAAAAATTGCCTCCGGTTCATCTACTGTTTTAATTACTGGGGAAAGCGGCACCGGCAAAGAACTTTTTGCCCGGGCAATTCACAGCGCAAGCCCGAGATCAAAGGAACCTTTCGTGGCTATTAACTGTAGCGCTATACCTGACACATTGTTAGAAAGTGAGCTGTTCGGATATGAAAAAGGCGCCTTTACGGGCGCAAACACTTTGGGTAAAATAGGTAAGTTCGAACTTGCTAACGAGGGCACTATTTTTCTTGATGAAATTGGTGATATGCCCTTACACCTTCAGGCAAAACTATTAAGAGTCATTCAAGAAAGAACTATTCAGAGAGTCGGCGGCAATAAAGATATTCGTGTCAACGTCAGAATCATCGCTGCCACACACCAAAATCTCAAAGAAATGACCAATAAAAAGCAGTTTAGAGAAGACCTTTATTACCGGTTAAATGTAATACCACTTTTTATCCCCTCCTTACGGGAACGTCCGGAAGATATCCTTCTCACGATTAACTACATGCAAATGAAATATGCCAACTTACTAAATAAGCGCATTGCAGGTATTTCAGAAGAAGCACTGGATATTCTCAAAAACTACAAGTGGCCCGGCAATATCAGGGAACTGGAGAATGCCATTGAATATGCTACAAATTTCTGTCCAGATGATAATATAGTACATATAGATTATTTGCCAGACTGGCTCAGTAGTCAAGATCACGAGGAATCCCCCTATAAACAGCAGCTTCAAAAGACAGAAAAACAGATATTGCAGGAAGCCATACAGACTATGGGGAATTCACTGGAGGCTAAAGATAGAATTGCTAATATGCTTGGAATAAGTATTTCCACTCTTTATAGAAAACTAAGGAAGTACGATCTTCTGGGATAACCTGAATTCAAGTTTGTTTATGCTTACTGCGAGTGGCTGTTATGGCAATGTGGGCCTACTAAGCCCATTTTTTCTCTTAGTTATCTGCAAAAAACAAGGAGAATAAGAAAAAGACGATGATCCAGTAAATGAAACATCGCCTTTTTTGACAGTCTGCCAGTCTATTTAAGACTGGCTCTGCCGACCTCAACACTTTTACGACCGGTTTCTTTGGTAGATAATTCTCAGTCCTTCGAGAGTCAGAAAGGGGTCGATCTTATTGATCGTCTCCGCATCCTTCGCGATCAGATTGGCAATTCCGCCTGTCGCTACAACAAAGGCGTCACTGTTTATTTCGTCCTTAATGCGCCGGACTATCCCGTCGACCTGTCCGATATAACCATAGATCAGCCCGGACTGCATGCTGGACACAGTATTTCGTCCAATAACTTTTTTGGGTTTGACAAGCTCGATTCTCGGCAGCTTGGCCGCTCTTTGAAACAAGGCTTCCGTAGCGATACCGATACCTGCCGTAATCGCGCCGCCTAGATACTCTCCCTTATCACTTATAACACAGAACGTCGTGGCTGTACCAAAGTCCACAATAATGAGGGGTCCGCCGTACTGTTCATACCCGGCAATAGCGTTGACAACCCGGTCAGCCCCAATTTCTCTGGGATTATCATATAAAATGGGCATCCCGGTTTTTACACCAGGCCCAACTATGATCGGTTTGACTTTAAAATATAGATGAGACATTTCTTCGAGGGTTGGCATGAGCGGAGGAACAACTGAGGATATCACGATGGCCTCGACCTCGCGATAATCGAGCTCGCTGTGCTGAAACAAATTGCAGATCATCGTACCGTATTCATCTGCAGTTTGGTTCCTATTAGTTGATAATCGCCAGGATTTGACGAGGATATCCTGATTATATGTGCCTAAAACAATATTTGTATTACCGACATCAAAAACAAGAAGCATAGTACTTCCCCCTCCCACTTACGCTAAATGACAGCTTTTGTTCTGACAAAAATATCTCAAAGAATCCCCTGTCGAGCTAGTCTGCCGAGAATTACCTTGGCAATAATCCCCGCGAAAAATCCTTTCACGATATCTAATGCTATAAAAGGTATAAGCCCCACCTGTATCGCCGACCACATTGTCATTGGTTTACCGAAGTAAAACTTGACGAGGATATATAAATAGGGAATACCGATTAAATACATGGCTATTATACCAACGAGCATCGCCCCAATATACTTCAGCACACGGACAGAGTCAAATCCCGAAATAACCTTGCCGACTGCATAGGCCATGAGGATAAAGCCCGGCAGAAAACCAAAAGATGGCTGGAAGATATAAGTTAATCCGCCAAACGGCGGCTTTGCAAAAACCGGCGCCCCCAGTAGTCCAATCAACACATATACTGCGACACTCGTTGCCCCTAAACGCGGCCCCAAAATGGCGCCAGCCAGCATGACCATAAATGGTAAAACGCTAAACGGGACAACTACATCGCCTCCAAACTTCAGAAGTAACGAGGCAATACAAATCAGAGAAGAAAAAAGGGCCACGCGAGTCATATCGCGTACTGACAGCTTCATAATCACAACTCCTTTGTTAACCTATTTTTTTTTATGGTTAACCGTTCTCATCATTATAGAAGCTTTCAGTTATTTTTGTCAACCGTTTTTGCAGAGCTTACTTCTAGTCAGAGTTCCTCTATAAAGGCCTTTTCCTCGCCAATTCTGGTGATTTTATTTTTCTCGTCCACAAACACTACCGTAGGCTTGAAGCCAACCGTCTTCTCTTCCGGCACCAGAGCATAGCTGATGATAATGATTGTATCGCCCGGTTGAACAAGGCGTGCTGCCGCACCGTTCAGACAAACATCTCCGGAATCGGGCGGCCCTTCAATTATATAAGTCTCGAGGCGCGCCCCATTATTGTTGTTGACAATCTGAACCTTTTCATTTGGCAGCATATTTGCATTCTTTAATAGGGTTGCATCTATTGTTATGCTGCCCATATAGTTAAGATTAGCTCCGGTAACGACTGCCCGGTGAATTTTTGATTTCATCATAGTTCTGAACATGTTTGAACACCCCCTAACTCAATGTTGTCAATTAAACGTGTTTTCCCTATCTTTACGGCAATCACGACTACAGACGGTTTATCTATCACCTCAACTGTCTGTAATGTTTCTTGATCACATACCTCGACATAATCAATAACTGCAGAAGGTTCCATAGTGATTCTTTTTTCGATGGCTTTTTGTAGCTGGGCTGAGCTTCTTTCCCCTTGTTCATACAAACCCTCACAAAGCTTGAGCGATTGCGATAGACACAAGGCCTGCCTGCGCTCATCAGGCGACAAGTAGGTATTACGCGAACTCATAGCCAGTCCATCCTTTTCTCTTCTGATTGGAACGGTTTTTATCTGAACCGGCATATTCAAATCGGCTGCCATTCGTTTAATTACCTGAACCTGTTGGTAATCCTTTTGCCCGAAATAGGCCGCGTCTGCCTGAACTATATTGAATAGCTTCATCACAACCGTCGTCACTCCGGTAAAGTGCCCCGGCCTTGATGCGCCGCATAAACCTGTGGTGATGCGGCTGACTTCAACTGTGGTCAACTGCGGATAATACGGATACATTTCGCTCACCGGCGGCGTAAAAATCGCGTCAACGCCGGCGCTTTCTGCCAAAGCGCAGTCCCTTTCCAAGTCTTTAGGATAAGTCGCAAAGTCTTCTGATGGTCCAAACTGCAAGGGATTAACGAATATGCTCATGATTACGGCATCGTTTTCCGCCCCGGCAGCCCTCGCCAGACTCAGATGACCATCATGCAAGTACCCCATTGTCGGGACAAAACCTATTTTCTGTCCCCGCATGCGTCTTTCGTTTACCCACCGGCGAACATCAGCTATTGAATTTAGTACTAACATATCTGCACCCCATTTATAGCTCTTGAAATATGTTTTCGATTATATCTTGCGATGTCTCGTTATTAATATAGCTTGGGAATATTCTCTTCGTTCATCGTAAAGCAGTGTTCCGGTCCGGGGAAAACGCCTTGTTCGACCTCCTCTTTATAGGTTTTGACAGCCTTAACCATCTCCGTGTACAGATCGGCATAACGTTTCACAAACTTCGGTTTCATATTTTGTGTGATGCCCATAATATCATGCCAGACCAGGACCTGCCCATCACAGCCGGGTCCACCGCCAATCCCAATAGTCGGTATCGAGATGGACTTGCTGATAACCTCAGCCAACTGGGCTGGAACACATTCCAACACTATCGCGAAACACCCGGCTTTTTCAAGAATCTTGGCGTCACGCAACAGTTTTTCCGCTTGCTCCTTATTCTTACCTTGCACCTTAAACCCACCCATCTGGTGTACGGTCTGCGGTGTCAGTCCAATATGCCCGAGTACAGGTATCCCCGCTTCTACTATAGCCTTTGTAACTTCCGCCTTTTCTTCGCCGCCCTCTAATTTAACAGCCTGTGAGCCTGCCTCCTTCAAGAACCGTCCGGCATTGGCTACAGCCTCATTAATCGATAGATGGTAGGACAAAAACGGCATGTCCCCTACGACAAAGGTCTCACCTGCCCCGCGCACTACTGCCTTCGTATGATGAATCATCATATCCATCGTCACAGGCAGCGTATTGTCATAGCCCAAGACTGTATTGCCCAGTGAATCACCAACCAGAATGAGATCGACCCCCACTTCATTGGCTACTTTGGCAGCAGGAAAATCATAAGCGGTAATCATCACGATTTTCTCGCCCCTGGCCTTTTTCTCTTTTAATGTGCTTACCGTTGTTTTAGCCACAATAGACACCTCCATTTAATTTACTAATTTACTTGAACTAGTATCTCTAAGAGCTTGTTGTATTGTGCTTCTGTCAAACCGCCCGCACGCAAGGCTATATCAGCCAAAACGGGCGTCAGCGCACAGTAGGGTCCTTTCACCGCCGGCAATTCCCGGTCCATAGCTTTCAGATGGCTTTCGACAACCTCAACATCCCCGCGGGATATCGGCCCGGTCAAAGCCTTAGTCAGCGGCAAACTGGAAACATTGTTCAAAGTCCCTTTCATGAGCGGAAGCAGGGCTTCCTGGGCCTGCTCAGGTTCAAATCCGGCGTAGGTCAGACAATCAACCCCCAACTGCAAGAGCCCAACCAAATAATTCGAGACGATACACGCGCCGGCATGATAAATAACTTTGGCTTCTGCTGAGGGCAGGATATTCAACACCCCGCCAAGTTCTTTAACCAAGACCCCAGCCCACTCGATCAACGAGTCATCCCCGTCATAGGTAAAATAGGAACCGGGCAGGTTTTTAATGGCCTGTTCGACGTTCGCAAAGCTCTGTAAAGGATGTAGAGAGCCAAGCGCCACGCCCTGTTTTGCCAAAGGAACCAATACCTCCGAGGTCAAAGACCCGCTCATATGCAACGCGGCCTTAATATTCAATTTCATATCCTGCAATTGGGCCGCTATCTCTTTGATAACACCATCGGGTGTTGTGATGAACAGAACATCTACTTCTTTGACAACCTCATCAAGTCTACTTACAGCAAACTCTTTTTGATTGAACATAACTTTTTTTTCAACCTGCGGTTGTCTGGTGACTATGCGTACAGTATACCCAAAGCTGTCTAGTGCGGTAGCCAGAGCTGTTCCAACTCTGCCAAAGCCTACTATGGCAACGCTTTTCATCATCATCTCTCCCCCCGGGAAAACCAAAGTAAGGGCCACTAGTGGAGACTTATGTCAAGTTAGTCAAGTGAAATATTTCGCAATAATAACGAAACAAAAACCTTCTAGGAGCTTAAGCCCAGAAGGTTTTATCGTCTGATTATCCATTTGACCTTCCGTCTCAGTCCAGATCTGGCTCCAAGCGGTTCTATCAGTATTTTGTTTTTTCTTTGGCGGTGTCCCGAGACTGCAGTTATTTTTTCGGTACAGATCCTTGCGGCTTCTGCCCACCTAAAGCAGCCTCATTGGTACTTGCACGAGGGACACTCCTTTTTCGTGCAACGATATTGTAACATCTACACGAGTTATTTGCAAGAAAACTTTTTGTTTTGGCATAAAAAGTTTTAATTCTTTGAACTTTGTTGGAGCTATCTCGCGCAACGGAATTAGCACAAAAGCTCGCTCGGCAATCCGGGGATGTGGTATTTGCAATGTATTTTCATTTATCTTTATATCATTATAAAAAAGGATATCAATATCGATGATTCGCGGACCCCAACGTTCTTGCCGCACCCTGCCAAGCTTCTTTTCGACAGCCTGGCATACTTCGAGCGCTTGTGCCGGTTCAAAATGGGTCTCGGCACGCACAACCATATTCAGAAAGTCCTCCTGCTCCACATAGCCCACCGGCTCTGTCCGGTAAATCGAGGATACATCACGTATCCGGATGCCGAGCCTGTCCAGCTCCACTAGAGCAGTTAACAAGGCTTCACGGGAATCACCCATGTTACTGCCAAGTGATAAAAAAAGTGAATTACTTATTACGGTATCACACTTCATCCTTACACCGCACAATCTCGACCCCGGCATAGTCAAGAGGTCCGCCGAGCGAGGCCTCCGGCTTTTTCACGGTCACGCGCACTTTATTTAATAAGGGTAACGAAAGCAGCTTTTCACCGACCAAAAAGGCCAGCCTCTCAATGAGGTTAACGGCAGGCCCCTCGATAATATCTTTCACAGTTTCATATACCTGGCTGTAGTCAAGCGCATCCCGGATATTGTCCGTCCGTGCCGCCTCATGAAAGTCACCCCAAATTTCTACATCCACTTCAAACCATTGGCCTACAGCCTTCTCCTTTTCATAGACACCATGATAACCGTAAAATTTCATGGCGCGCAGCATCACTTTATCTAGCTCTCTCATTCCTGACCACCTGCATTTCTGATGGCCTCAAGAACCTTCAGCATTCTTACGGTCTCTTTCACATCATGGACCCGCAAGATAGCCGCTCCTTTTTGTGCTGCCCAGAAAGCTGCGGCCAGCGAGCCTTCGAGCCTGTCTTGGGGTGTTGTTCCCAGAACGGCCCCAATAAATGATTTGCGTGAAGCACCGACGAGAACCGGCAGGTTCAGGGTCTGAAAAGAAGCCAGATTTTTCAGGACTGCCAGGTTCCCACGCGGATCTTTCCCAAAACCGATCCCCGGGTCTATCGCCATTTTTTCTAAAGGCAATCCGGCCTGGCGGTACAGCTCCACACTATCGGCCAGATCATCGGTTATCCCGGCTACGAGTTCATGAGAAGTATCCGCAGAACATTTTTTGTTGTGCATGATGATAACAGGCGCAGCAAAGTCCGCAACAACCATGGCAATCTCAGCATCCTTCTGCGCGCCGCCGACATCATTGATGATATGCACGCCGAATTTCAGGGCTTCGAACGCTGTCCGGGCTTTATATGTATCAAGCGAGATAGGAACCGGAATCTCTTTGAGGAGACCTTCGAGAACCGGCATAACCCTATGCAGTTCTTCATCAACGGAGACCGGTAAAGCCCCAGGTCGCGTCGATTCACCGCCAACATCGATAATATCGGCCCCTTCCTCGACCATTTTCTGGGCCTGCCTTAAAGCTGCGCCCGGTTCGAGATAACATCCTCCATCTGAAAAGGAGTCCGGGGTAATATTCAGTATACCCATGACCAGCGGTTTTCCCCCGAGTGTAATTTCGCGGTCAACCCACTTCCAGCATACCTTTTCGCGTTTCATCAGTCCACCCAACAAACCTTCCAGCCGACTGCGCAAGTTCTCTAGCCCCCAAGGCTGCCCGGTCAGTTTTTGTGTAAGGGCGTGGTAATGTTTAATCGTCCCGAGCAAAAGAACATCTGTGAATTCCTTGCTGTTGTTGAGCGCCCATCTTCCGATGACCGCCTCGCCACCCAAAGAAAGCATCTGTTGTTTGAGAATATTGGCAGCAGGGCTCTTTACTTCTTTGAGAAAAAACGGATAGATTCCGGCCTTGTCGAGCATTACGTCAATTCCGCCCTGATCAGCGCCAATAACCCGGAAGATCTCCCGGGCTGCTTGTCGATTCTCCATATCCAACATGTAGGGACCCCGCATAACCATCACCGCCTAAAAAAGTCCTGTTATCACGCCGTCCTCATCAATATCGATCTCATTGGCTGCCGGTTTTTTCGGCAGTCCAGGCATGGTCATAATATTTCCGGCTAAAGCCACAATAAATCCTGCCCCTGCCGAGAGCCGGACTTCTTTGACTGTCACGGTAAAACCTGACGGCCTGCCCAGCTTGGCGGCATCGTCCGAGAGGGAATACTGTGTCTTAGCCATGCACACCGGAAGCTCGCCGAAGCCTTGGGCTTCATATTTTAAAATAGCCTGCTCCGCTTCTTTGCTGTAAGCTACACCGTCAGCCCCATATATTTTCTCGGAAATAATCCCGATTTTCTCTTTAATCGGCCGCTTCCAGTCATAGAGCGGTTTATATCTGCTCTCCTGGTTGGTCAATACCTTCAATACCTTGTGGGCCAGTTCCTCGCCGCCTTTACCGCCCTCGGCGAACACTCTCGACAAGGCGGCTTCGACACCAAGCTCACGACAGCGGTCAAGGACAAGTTTAATCTCCTCGGGCGTATCGGTCGGAAAGAAGTTTAGCGCTACGACTACCGGTACACCGAACTTTTGGATGTTTTCAATATGCTTCTCAAGGTTAGCCAGACCCCGGTTAAGAGCTTGGACATCCGGCCGCTGCAATTGTGTCTTGGCTACGCCGCCGTGCATTTTCAAAGCGCGGACCGTGGCTACGAGCACTGTCGCATCGGGTTTGAAGCCTCCATACTGGCAAACCAGGTTATAAAACTTCTCTGCACCAAGATCTGCTCCGAATCCGGCCTCTGTCACGAGAATATCCGCCAGTTTCAGCGCCATCTTGCTCGCCATAATACTGTTCGCGCCGTGCGCAATATTGGCAAACGGCCCTCCATGTACAAAAGCGGGGGTATTCTCAATGGTCTGGACAAGATTAGGCTTAATGGCATCCTTCAGCAATAAGGCCATCGCCCCCTGAGCCTTGAGATCACGCGCCGTAACCGGCTGACCGTCATATTTATAGGCCACAACAATCCTGGCCAGCCGCTCTTTTAGATCCATGAGGTCCTCGGCCAGACATAGGCAGGCCATAACTTCAGAGGCAACCGTGATATCGAAGCCGCTTTCACGCGGGATGCCGTCAGCCTTGCCGCCCAGACCGATCACCACATTTCTCAGGGCGCGCTCATTTAAGTCCATAACTCTCCTTAGGACAACCTGCCTGGGATCTATGTTCAGATCGTTGCCCTGGTGCAGGTGATTGTCAAGCAGCGCCGCGAGCAGGTTATGTGCTGCCGTAACGGCATGGATATCACCGGTAAAATGCAGATTGATATCCTCCATCGGCACGACCTGGCTGTATCCGCCGCCGGCAGCGCCGCCTTTTATCCCGAAGCTCGGCCCAAGCGACGGCTCTCTTAAAGCTATGGCGGTTTTTTTACCGAGGCGGTTTAAGGCTTGTCCGAGACCGACCGTCGTTGTTGTTTTCCCTTCTCCAGCCGGGGTCGGGGTTATAGCCGTAACAAGGATTAGTTTCCCGTCCGGCTTATCTTTTAGTTTTTTCCACAGGGATAAAGACAGCTTGGCTTTGTAGTTGCCATACAATTCAAGCTCTTGTTCTGCAATGCCCAAGCCTCTCGCTATTTCGCAAATTGGCCGCATTACCGCTTCCTGTGCAATCTGGATATCGCTTTTCAACAGAAACCACTCCTAACCCTTCGCTTTTTCTTCAATCTTCGCTATAAACTTACCCATATCAATGATATATCTCTCGTGTATACCCTCGCCAATTTTCTCTTTATCGTCGAAGGCCTCCACCTTAAAAACAAGCTTACGCCCTTCGATAGTAATCAATTCAGCTTTAGCTCTTACTGTCATACCAATTGGGGTAGCCGCCAGATGCTTGATTTCTACACTCATACCCACAGTACTCCATCCTTCGGGCAATAAGGGAGCGACAGAGCTTAATGATGCTCCTTCCATCAGTCCTACCATGGCTGGTGTTGAATAGACTGCGACAATCCCGCTGCCATATTTACTGGCTACATTATCTTTTGTTACCTCTTCTCTTGTTTCGCAGGTCAAGCCTGTCTGCAAATTAAATTCCATTTTATTTATCCCTCCGGTATTTATTCTTCTTATTAGTACAACTCAGCACAACCTCATCTATACGAAAGAGATTATCATATCTTAGCATCTCTTTCCAGTATCTTTCCGATTATTATTTTTCTCTGGCCGGCGCTTATCTGTTTCATGTCCGCTACGCTTTTATTTTTTCAAGTAATAGGATTTTATTGAGCTGCGCAGAAATATATATATTTACACATATCAGCTTGATGCTCTTATCTCTATTTAACCGGAGGGAGTTTGCCAATGCTAAAAAGGAACTTATTCCTCACAATCCTGCTCACGCTGCTATTCATTTTCCCGCAGAGCGCAGCAGCACAGGCCTCAGCTAACAATATAGCAGAGGAAAGCGCTTATCTCGATAGCATCATGAGATTTATCCATAAAGAATACCAACCCGGTGTAACCGACGACCTTTTAATCGATGGCTCGCTAAATGGGATGTTCAACAGCCTGGACATTTATACTACCCTATACAGCCCGTCCGAAGCAGAGGCATTCCTTTCGGAATTGGACGGCAACTATTACGGCGTTGGCCTGATTATCAGCAAGATTGGCAGCTTCATAACTGTAAATAAGGTCCTCCCTGATTCGCCGGCGGCCAAAGCGGGTATTCTTGCCGGTGACAGGATACTCAGTGTCGACGGAACCAATATATTCGACTTCGACCTCGCCCAAGCTGCTGAATTGCTCAGAGGTAAAGAAGGAACGACAGCAACCCTCATATCATTCCGGCCTCAACACGATATTATGACGATAAAAACCGAACGGGCTCAAATAAATACAAGTCCTTTTGAATATGAAATGAAAAACGGGATTGCCTACATCCGGATGTCCTCCTTTACTGTGAATGCAGGAGAATATTTCGAAGAAATTCTGGTGGATGTTGATAAGCATGATATCACTAAGATTATTCTGGACCTGCGCGACAACCCCGGTGGCGAGCTGAGCGCCGCTGTTTCTATAGCGCAAAAGTTAGTTCCCAAAGGTTTAGTTACCAGTCTCGACTTCAAATCCCCGGAGAAAGAGGATACGAGGTTTTATTCCACTCTTGAAAAAACCAAATATCAACTCGCGGTCTTGGTAAATGGAAGTTCGGCAAGCGCTAGCGAGATTCTTGCCGGGGCTATCCAGGATACTAAAGCCGGGGCACTTATTGGAACACAGACCTATGGAAAATCAAAAGTGCAAAGCCTGCTTCCAATTCTGACACCGGAGGCTTTTGAAAAGTATAAAAACATGCTGCAAGTGGAAATAGTCAACGCCTTTGATTTGATTAATGAGTATAATATAGAACCAGCCGACGAGGAAATAATCGGCTGGTTAAAAATAACGACCGGGGAATATTTTACTCCAAATGGCAGGTCCATCGACAGGGTTGGCTTGGCACCTGATTTTGCCGTGCAGAACTATCAATCGGTTAATGGTATTGACATACGTTCCATTGATAAGTTTATGCAAACAGTAAAATCTGGTCTGTACGATGAAAGCCCGGATGTTGAATCTGCCGAAGCAATTCTTATGCTCTTAGGCTACGATATTGACAGACCCGACTTAATTCTTGATGAAAAAACCTTCGAAGCCATCAAATCCTTTCAGGCCGAGCACAGTCTCTATCCTTACGGCGTGCTAGATTATATAACCCAGCAGACCTTGAGCAGAGAATTGGACAGGTCGATTCTCGAGATTGATACGCAATATGTAAAGGCGCTTGAGATACTTAGTATCAGTGAATAATACCGCGAAAAGCGGCATAAGGGGCTGCCCAATCCCTATACAATTACTCTTTGCCGCATTCCCAGTTTATTCAACTCTTCAACCATCAACCAGGGAGTATCCACAACGATTGCGCCGGCTTGACGCAATGCCTCGCGTTTCTCTTCAAAGCCTTCACTTTTCCCGCCGATAATAGCCCCTATATGTCCCATCCTTTTCCCTTCAGGGGCACAGCGGCCTAATATGTAAGCAATTACTTTTTTCTTCATTCCTGATATTACCTTTGCACATTCATACTCTTTATATCCACCTATTTCACCATTTAAAACCACAACATCGGTTTCGGGGTCCTGTTCAAACAACTGCAAATACAACGCCGTGTTTTTACCAATTACCTTATCGCCGCCGGAGCCGACACAGGTGGACTGGCCGATTCCCGCTGCACTCATTATTCTGGTTAATTCTACTGCGATAGTGCCTCCCCTGGTAACCAATCCAACCCTTCCCTTGATAGCATAGTCGGACGCCAACGATCCTATCAGGCATTCTCCCGGTGTAATGATACCAACAGTATTTGGCCCAATAATCCATGTCCCCCGCTCTTCGGAAAATCTCCGGATAAGCATTGTATCGTGAAGCGGTATGCCCTCAGTAGCAATCATCAGAACTTTAATGCCAGACTCGATAGCCTCAAGCGCCGCATCTTTAGCTCTGGCAGGCGGAACATAGATTATTCCGGTATTAATCTCCGTTTCTTTCATTGCTTCATAGACTGTATCATATATTGGCACACCATTAACTTCTTCGCCGCCGCGTGATGCGCTAATACCTGCTACTACTTTAGTCCCGTAGGACATCATGTTTTTTGTTTGCTGTATCCCATAACCACCCGTCATACCCCATACTGCAACTGTAGTATCCTTATTGATTAAAATGCTCATCTCTCTTCTTCACTCCTGTTTCAGTTTTTCGATATTTTAATGGCTGTATCTATTACTTCTTCCAATGTATCACAATAACGGACACCTACCTTTTTCAATTCTGCCACAGCTTCATCAACTCCCATTTCTAACCTGGCCGCTCCGGTTGCCCGTATATTCGCAACCATTGGTATCTTTAGTCCAACCGCTTTAATGGCATCAGTATAACCTCTGATGACTACCTTCAACGAAGCCCCTGCCAAAGTAATATTGATTAAAATGACTTTACACTTGTTTTCACTTTCCCGCAAAATCAGACTGGCCAATTCAAAAAGCGAATCATAATCCACACCACTTACGAGATCAGCAAAATTACCCGGTTTTCCTCCAAGATAATCTATTGAATCAATGAGCATCATTGTATTGCTGGCCCCTATACTGATTATGCCAATATCCCCATCTAGCGAGACATAAATTGCCTTAGTGTTGTTTTCAGGATTATTCATTCTTTTTTGCTTATACTTCTGCAGATTTTTTTTCCGAAAAATAACATAATCATCAAGAATAACCTTTGCATCACCCGCTATAAGCTTGTTATTATCCAGAACCATTACCGGATTAATCTCAACAGTATCTGCTTCATTTTCTACAAATACCTTGTACAGCTTAGTTGCCATATCAGCAAATTCTTTCACCAGAGCACCCTTATATCCTGCTTCCTTTATCGTTTTTATAATTTGATGATAGTAAAGTCCTTTATCAGGATCAATATACTCACGTGCTATAGACCCGGGCTCTGTTTCAGCAATTTTTTCTACATCCATGCCGCCCTTTGACGAAATCACCAGAACCGGCACTCCCCGAATATCATCAACAGTAATACCTATATAGCCCTCATCGATAGCCGTAACTGCTTCTTCTAATAATAACTCTTCATCAGCTTGTATGCGGGATTTGATATCATTGAACACCAAGAGTAATGTCTCTTCGTTATCAGCCTTCTTGACTAAGCCCGCCTTACCTCGCCCCCCCATTTGCACCTGGGCCTTAACAACTAAAGGAAAGCCAATTATTTTTGCTGCTTGCAGTGCCTCTTCACTTGTCAAAACTATCTCACCTTTCGGTATAGGGATCTCCATCTCCTTAAACAATTCTTTTCCTTCATATTCGTACAATCTCAATTTCATCTTCCTCCCTTTACATATGTTTACTATGTCCCACTTTCCGAATGCGCTCCTCAGCCATATGATTGGCTGCTTTATAGGTGGGCATTTTCTCGCGTTTGGCAATCTCGATTATATTGGCAATATTTTCATAAATACTCTCGACTCTTTTCATAGCCCGCTCGTAATTATATCCTTCCAGTCCATCCGCTATATTGATCAGCCCACCGGCATTTATGACATAGTCTGGTGCATATAAAATATCCCTGGCGTGCAGTTCTTCCCCGTGCCGGTCTTCTTTTAAAACATTGTTAGCAGCACCGGCAATGATATAAAATTTAAAAAGAGGAATAGTTTCATCGTTAATAACACCACCAAACGCACAAGGAGCAAATATTTCCGCTTTAACGCCATAAATATCCTGAGGCTGTACAACTATAGCACCAAAATCGTCCCTCGCACGATTAACATTCTGTACATCAATATCGGTCACAATTAAATGTGCCCCTTCTTCGAACAAAAGGCGGCAAAGGTTATAGCCTACGTTACCGAGTCCCTGAACAGCAATAGTTTTCCCTTCCAGGGAATCTGAACCAAAGACTTCTTTGACCGCTGCCTTCATTCCACTCCACACTCCACGTGCGGTAAATGGTGATGGATCACCTGAAGAGCCATGGCTCCGGGAGATTCCGGCCACATAATCTGTCTCCATATGAATCCATTCCATATCGCGAACGGTGGTCCCGACATCTTCAGCAGTAATATACCTTCCGTTCAAGGATTTAACGAAACGTCCAAAAACCCGGAACAATTCCTCAGATTTATCTGTTTTCGGGTCACCAATAATCACCGCTTTACCGCCGCCCAAATTCAAGCCGGCAACCGCAGCCTTATAAGTCATGCCCCTGGCGAGTCTTAATACATCTATTACGGCCTCATCCTCACTGCTATAATTCCACATCCTGGTTCCACCCAGAGCCGGCCCCAAGGAAGTATCATGAATACATATGACAGCTTTTAAACCTGACTTTTTGTCCTGGCAATATACTAGTTTTTCATAATCGTACTTTTCCATATACTCAAGTATTCTCATCTTTACTCCCCTCTCGCCGTATATAAATCAAGATACTACTGTTTAATGTTACTGCTTGTTGCTATAGCGCCAAATATTCATTTTCTCTGCTTCTTTAATTAAACTATCTCTAAAATCGGGATGGGCAATGCTGATAATCATTTCTGCTCTTTCCCATGTCGAACGACCTGCTAAATTAACCATCCCCCACTCTGTGGCCAAATAATGAACCTGCGTACGAGGATCCGAGACGATTTCTCCGCTGGACAAGCGGGGCAGCACTCTTGACTTTAGCCTGCCTGTTACCTTATCTGTAAACGTTGAGGTAAAACATATAAAGCTTTTGCCTCCGTTGGATAAATAGCCGCCGGTTAAAAAATCAAGCTGTCCCCCGGTACCGCTAATCTGTCTGGTGCCGGAGGATTCCGAAGAAATCTGTCCGAATAAGTCTATTTCCACACAATTGTTTATTGAGTACATTTTATCTATTTGCGCAATTCTACACGGATCGTTTGTATAATTTACCGGATAGGATGCCAAACCGGGGTTGTTATCCACCCAATCATACAATTCCTTTGATCCCGCGCAAAAAGTCCAGGTTCCTTTTCCCCTATCGATTTTTTTACATCTGTTGGTTAGCTTTCCTGCCTTATTTAAAGATAGATAAGCATCAACCAACATTTCAGTATGCATACCCAAATCTTTAAGGTCTGATTGAGCGATTAAATTTCCTACCAAATTAGGCAGACTTCCAATCCCTAGCTGTAAGGTACACCCGCTTTCTATTTCCTCCACTATCATTCTGGCAATTTTCAAATCAATCTCACCGGGTATTGCAGGTGTCAGCTCAACTAAATCAGGATTTTCACCTTCAACAATGTAGTCAACCTGAGAGATATGAACACATTCTTCTTGCCCTCCCATTGCTTTGGGAAAGCGCTTATTTATCTCAACGATTACAGTTTTAGCTTTTTCAAGGATAGCCATATTAGCAGAATTGATAACAGAGAAGTTAAAATAACCGTGCCTATCCATAGGGGCGACCGAAATCATGGCCACATCCACTTCTAAATTGTTTCGGTAAAACAAGGGCTTATTTCTGTATATCATGGGAATATAATTACAACCACCTGCATCATGCACCTTGCGTTCATAACCGCCGAAATGCCAACTCGAATAAGTAAACACTCTTCTTTCAGGATCAGCTCCCAATATCTCTAGCGGCCTTAAAGCCAGGCCTCCTCTAACTTTAATATTGTTTAGCTCTTCTTTTCTTGCAGCCAGCGCTCTATCCAAGGCGACCGGCATAGAATGACAAAAACCATAATCTACCCAATCTCCGGATTTAATTACTTCTACAGCTTCCTCAGGCTTTCTTAACTTATTTTTGTACTCGCCCCAATACATGCAGTTGCCATCCTCCTCTATGGGTAAACCAATATGCTGATTCAAATTCCAAGCTTGTCTGCAATAGCCGCAATTTTCTGCGCTCGCTTCACAACTGCTTTATCAACCATCTTGCCGTCTATACACAGCGCACCCGTGCCAAATTCCTTTGCTTGCTGAAGAATCCTTCTTGCCCAGACGATTTCGTTTTGATCAGGCGTAAATATATTATTTATTACCCCTATTTGGTTAGGATGAATAGCAATTTTGCAGCGATAACCCATATCCGCAACTTTTTTACACTCTTTGGCCAAACCTTCAGCATCCGATATGCTTAAATAAGGTACGTCTATAGCGTCTATACCGGCGCAAGCAGCCGCCAACAGCACAATTTGCCGCGCAGTATACATATTCTCCCATACCATTGAGCAGCCAATTTCGCCGGACAAATCTCCGCCTCCAAAAACCACCCCGGCTATTTTGGGTGACGCTGCAACGATTTCTTTAGCAGATAAAATTCCCTTCCCGGATTCTAAGATAACCAGCAGCTTGATTTCCTCACTAATCTCACCTAGCAAATTGGCAAAAAGCATTGCATCACCTGCGGACTCGGTTTTGGGAAGCATTACCGTATCCGGTAATCGGCAGCATTCCTTCAGCATCAACAAATCCTTCAAGCCGTTTAAAGTACCTATACTATTCACTCTGACAATAATTTCTTTGGTGCCAAAATCAAATTCCTCGAGAACTTTTTTAACAATTTGTCTTGCCTCATCTTTTCTTTCCGGTGTAACCGCATCCTCTAAATCGATTGTTATTGCATCGGCTGGCAAAAAAAGACTTTTTTCAATTCTATCAATCCTGTCTGCAGGCACAAAAAGAATACTTCGCCTAATAACCGTTTTCATAATGTTTCACTCCCGGTAATGTTTTTAATTTATCCGATAGCTAACTTAACGAGCTTAGCATTCACGGAACATCCACGCACAGTAAATGTTCCGTGAATAACATCATCTGAAAGCTAGTTAAATTCAAACGGGTTTCTTTTTAATTAAGATGGAACGTATAAAGGTTAGAACAATTTCCCCTCTTTGGTTTTTCGCAACGCTTTCTACCCTAACTATTCCACAATCGGACCTGGATTTAGATTCACGCCGGGATAACACGGTTGTCTCTGCATACAAAGTATCGCCTTCGAATGTAGGTCCGGGGATTTTTACTTCTTCCCATCCCAGGTTTGCTATCGCATTTTGACTGATATCAGTTACGCTCATTCCCGCTAAGAGGGAAAATGTAAAAGTACTGTTTACCAAACATTTGCCGAATTCCGTCTTGGATGCATATTCAGTATCGAAGTGTAGCGGGTGCGTGTTCAAAGTCATCAAGGTAAACCAAACGTTATCAAACTGCGTTACTGTCCTCCCCGGCCAGTGCTTAAACACTGCACCCTCTTCATAATCTTCATAATAGTACCCTGATAAATCTCCTACCTTTGGCATTTTTTATTCCTCCCTTTATTAATAAAGCTTATATTTTTGCACACATGGCATGAACACTTTTAGCCCCTAATTTAAAAGCATCAATATTTAAAGAGACCAACTCTTTCTTAGCTCCTCCAAGAACTTTTTTAATCGAAGCAAATACCGAATCGTCAGAAACCGCTTTTGTTAACTCAACGTATGCTCCTAACATAATCATATTTGCCGTTCTTAAGTTTCCTAGCTCTACCGCTAAATCATTTATTTTAATTCCATATGGTCTGATATCATTTCTGGCAGGTCTTTGAGAAATGATTGATGAATTCATTAACAATAGACCGTTGGGGACTAGACTTTTTTCAAATTTTATTAAAGATGGTAAATTCATAACAATCAGGGTGTTTGGTTTTGTAACAACCGGAGACCCTATTTTCATGTCTGAAACAACCAAATTGCAATACGCCGTTCCGCCGCGCATTTCCGGACCATAAGACGGGACCCAGGAAACATTTTTACCATCCATCATGCCGGCATAGACAATCAACTGCGCCATTGACATAATGCCCTGTCCACCGAAGCCTGAAATTACTACTCTTTGGTCCATTTTGTCACACCTCCCTGCATTTTTTTATTTCTCCCAACGGATAGAACGGAACCATTTCATCTTCCACCCTTTTTAAGGAATCTACGGGATTGAGCCCCCAATTTATCGGACAAGTAGATAGTATTTCTACCAGAGAAAAACCTTCTTTCCGAAGCTGAACCTCAAAAGCCTTTCTAATCGCTTTTTTCGCTGAATTTATTCTGGCCGGAGTATGTACAGATTCTCTCGATATATAAGTTGCCCCGTCCAAAGTTGCCAACAGCTCAGACATTCGAATCGGATATCCTGCTCTGCCGGGATCTCTTCCTTCCGGACAGGTCGTGCACTTTTGCCCGATTAAGGTTGTGGGGGCCATTTGTCCACTTGTCATACCATAAGTACCATTATTCACAAAAATAACTGTGATGTTTTCCCCACGGGCAGCGGCATGAACAATCTCAGCCGTACCAATCGCAGCCAAATCCCCGTCGCCTTGATAGCTAAAAACCACACTCTCCGGATGTACACGTTTAACAGCTGTTGCAACCGCAGGCGCACGGCCGTGAGCGGCCTGTATCATATCCACTGCAAAATAATCATATGCCATGACCGAACAACCCACCGAGGCAATCCCGATTGATTTTCCCTGTATAGCCAATTCATCGATTATTTCCGCAACAAGCCGGTGAATAATCCCATGTGTACAACCCGGACAATAATGAAACTCTACTTTTGTGAGTGCTTTCGGACGTCCAAATACAATTTCCATTATTACACCTCCGCATATGTGTAGCGAATTCCTGCGTCTAATTCCAGGAGCGCATCATCTTTCATGCCTGCATATCGGCAAATCTCATGATATACAGCCTCGACGCTAGGAATCATTCCCCCTACCCTTCCATAAAAATGAACCGGGACACGCCGACCAACCGCTAAACAAACATCTTCAATTAACTGCCCTTGACTCATCTCAACAGTCAGGATGCATTTGACCTGGGCTGACAATTGATTTGCCAGAGCTTTTGGGAAAGGCCATAAGGTAATTGGCCGCATTAAGCCGGCTTTTATGCCTTTTTTTCGCGCCTCATCAATCGCCGTTTTAACAATTCTTGCTGTGATTCCATATGCCACTAATAAAAGGTCAGCATCGGCGGTCATATACTCTTCGGCCCTTACCTCTCTGCTTTCAATTGCTTTATACTTCTCAAACAGCGCAAGATTAAGCTCTTCCAATTTTTCAGGATCAAGGTATAAGGTATTAAAAATATTGGGAGGTCTGCTTTCTTTTGTGCCGGTAGCCGCCCAACTCTTATCGGCAGTCTTAATCAGCTTGTTTTCTTTAAACTCCGGAAGTTCAACTTGTTCCATCATTTGGCCCAATAATCCATCTCCCAATATCATCACGGGGTTTCTGTACATATCAGCTATATCAAAGGCTTGATAAGTCATATCCGCTAGTTCCTGAACAGATGAAGGCGCATATACAATCAAGCGATAGTCTCCATGCCCACCGCCTTTAGTCGCCTGAAAATAATCGGATTGCGCCGGCTGAATTCCTCCAAGTCCAGGCCCTCCCCTCATAATGTTCACAATCACGCAAGGCAATTCTGCGGCCGCGATATAGGATATCCCTTCCAGTTTCAAACTTATTCCCAGGCTCGATGAGGATGTCATCGTCCTGGCGCCGGCTGCAGCAGCCCCGTACACCATGTTGATAGCTGCTACTTCACTCTCGGCTTGAAGAAACACTCCTCCAACCTGTGGCATTCTTTTAGAGAGATACTCCGGTATTTCGCTCTGCGGAGTTATGGGATACCCGAAATAGTATCGGCAGCCGGCTCTTATAGCCGATTCTGCCAAAGCCTCGTTGCCTTTCATTAAAACCTTTTCCATGACTAATTCTCCTTTTCAATCTCAATTGCAATATCAGGGCACATGCGGGCACAAGTAGCGCATCCCGTACATTTTCCCGGTTCTTGAACAAGCGGAACATAATAGCCCTTCTTGTTCAGTCTTGCTGAGAGTGTAATTATTTTCTTTGGGCAAACAGAAATACACAATTGACAACCTTTGCATCGTTCCTCCAGAAAGGTTATTTTAATCATTTCCTACCTCCTATGTTCGCATATTAGGTCTTTCTTTACTGCTTGGTAAATATATCTTTGCAATAACTATGCCAATCAATAAAAGTGCAGCTTTCCCCAACATATTCGTGCCCGGCTAATAATACTTTGCATTATCTTTCTATTGATATGAAATATAATGCCGGCATTTTTTTTCCGAAGCACCTTTTATATAGAGGAGTTTGAAAGCAAACAACGAAGTATATACCGTAACAAACGATAGGCCCGGGAGAGGAGTAAAATAATGTTCGAAAAATTTTCAATCAAAGAGATAGGGAACATTATAAATTCCATCGAAGACGGGATGATTGCCGTAGACAAAGACGGGTTAGTGTATC
Organism: Peptococcaceae bacterium UBA6129; assembly: GCA_002422465.1. Taxonomy (GTDB): domain Bacteria; phylum Bacillota; class Peptococcia; order DRI-13; family UBA6129; genus UBA6129. Next base: position 31,631 of record DIVP01000072.1, read on the forward strand.
TCTTTAATACTGCTGCAGAAAGATTGCTGGGCATTAAGGCTTCTGACGCATTAGGCAAACCGGTTGACTTAGTCATAGAAAATTCTCATCTGCTCAGGGTGTTGAAAACAGGGGAAAAAGAGCTTGGTCAGGAAAGAGAGATTAGAGGCAAAAACGTTTTGATTAACCGCGTACCCCTATTTGACGAGGGCAAGTTGACAGGAGCTGTCTCAATATTTAGGGATTTTACGAAAACCAAACAATTGCTAACACAGATTAACAGCGAACAAGAAATGAAGGTTCTTTTAGAAGCCATTATCAATACAACGACTGATGCTATATCCGTGGTGAATGAAAAGGGAATATGCATCATGTACAACCCGGCCTATGCCAAATTAGCAGGGGTATCAAAGGAAGAGTACCTTAACAAACCCGCTGATATCTACTTAGTTCCCGGCAAAGGTGAGAGCTTGCATCTCCAGGTCCTACGCACACGTCAGCCCGTGGNNAAAAATGCAGGTTGGCAAAGCGAATAAGAATGTCCTGGTGAACGCTGCCCCCATCATTGTCAATGGTGTATTGAAGGGGAGCGTGGCAGTAGTCCATGACATTTCAGAAATCAGAAAACTGACTGACGAGCTTGAAACTGCCATCAAGAAAATCAAGGCCATAGAGAGTAAATACACCTTTGATAATATCGTCGGCGTATGCGATATTCTAGCTACGGCAATCGATCAGGCTAAACTTGCCGCGCAAACCCCGGTCACCGTCTTGTTAAGAGGAGAAAGCGGTACCGGCAAAGAAC
>DIVP01000072.1:32469-37975 GCA_002422465.1 Peptococcaceae bacterium UBA6129
GAACTATTTTTCTTGATGAAATAGGGGAACTGGGCACACACTTGCAAGCAAAATTGTTAAGGGTATTGCAGGAAAAGGAAATAACACGCGTAGGGGATACGAAACCCATCTCCGTTAATGTCAGAGTGATTGCCGCCACAAACGCTAACCTTGAAGAAATGATTAAGAAAGGCCTGTTTCGCGAAGACCTCTATTACCGGCTGAACTTATTTCCTGTTCAAGTGCCGCCCCTCAGGGAGCGTAAAAAAGATATACCGTTTTTGATAAATGCTATTTTGAACAAATATAACAAGGAATACGGCAGAAACATCACAGAAGTAGCGCCTGAAGTCATTGACCTTTTCAAAGAATACAACTGGCCGGGAAACATCAGGGAGCTCGAAAATATTATCGGACACAGCATGATTTCGGTGAAATACAATAGTCCCAGAATAGAACTCTGCCATGTTGCCTTGCCCGGACACACCCGTATTAACATTGCCGACAGTATGATAACGCCAACTCCGGAAAAAGCAAATGCTCCGGAGGCAACCTATGAAGTCTTGTTTGCCGAATGGGAAAAAGCATTGTTCACCCAAGTTATGAAAAAGACAAACAGCAACAAGACAGCAGCTGCAAAAATGCTGGATGTTTCTACACGCAACCTATATAACAAGCTAGTTAAATATGGCATTAAATAAAAATTCATCAAGATAAACTCAGTGTTGCCTAGCATTCACTGAAAATAGACAGGGACTGCGTCTAAACTTAAGTAAAGTTTGACACAGCCCCTGTTTTGCTTTTTGATAGTTTCTAACTTTTTGACTGCCCAGGTCATACTCTTATTTCATCATGTTAGGCAGCCACATGGTCATGGCTGGTAGATACGTAATAATCAGCAGGTCTACCAACAATATAATCAGATACGGTATAATTCGTCGTATGACAGAATCCACCGACAGCTTGGCAATAGTCCCCGCAATGTACAAATCAACTCCTAAAGGTGGTGTAATATACCCGATAGCCAGGTTCACCACCATTAAAGCTCCAAGAAAAATAGGATCAATACCGTAAGTTATTGCAACAGGCGCCAGAATTGGAGCTAAAATAGCGACAATAGCTGCTCCGTTGAGTAAGCAGCCTGAGATTAAGAGAACGATGTTAAATAACATTAAAAATACTATTTTACTATCACTAAAATTCGCGCACATTTCCCCAATCATATGCGGTACTCTGGCGTTTGTTAAGACCCAGCTAAAAACATCGGCGGTCTGCATGATAAAAAGGACTACGGAAGCATTAATGACTGTTTTAATCGAAATATCCATTATGATTTTCCAATTTAACGACCTATCTACCAGACCGGTAATTATGAAGGCATACACTGCTGATACGACTGACGCCTCGGTCGGGGTAAATATTCCGCCATAGATTCCGCCCAAAATTATAACCGGCATTAGCAAGACCAAAATACTTTTTTTAATGCTTACTAATACAAACCTAAAGCTGAATTTTCCTCTTTCACCGTAACCTTTCTTCCGGCATAAATAATAACTTAACATACACATTGTAATGCTTAAGAATAACCCCGGTATGATACCCGCAACAAATAACTTCCCGACGGAAGTCCCGGTGACAACGCCGTATATTACCAGGGTGATACTTGGCGGAATTACGATTCCCGTTATGCCGGCGCTGGCGATTACTGCTGCTGCATAATCCTTCGGGTAGCCTCTCTTTTCCATTTCCCCGATCATGACAGTACCGATTGAGGCGCAAGTCGCCGCTGAAGAACCGGAAATAGCCGAGAAAAAGGCAGCCGACAAACCACCGGCAATAGCCAGTCCTCCATGAATATGCCCGATAACTGCCTGAAAAAAAGCAATCAGCTTTTTCGTCATAGTCCCCTGACACATGATTTCACCGGCAAACATAAAGAAAAGTACTGCCATGAGTGGGTAGGAGTAGATGCTTTTAAACATACGCTGGGCAAGTATCAATAAAGGAATGTTATCATAAGACAGCGCAACAGCTGAAGCAATTCCGAGGCAAGCTGCAATGGGTATAGATAACGCTATCCCAACCAGAAAAACTATAAGCATTATTAACGATGCCGTCATGGTTAAACCTCCTATTTCTGAGATGTTTGCGCTGTTGTGCTTTTATGGAACATAAGAAGATACAGGTTTTCGATGAAAACAAGAATGCACAGTGCTGCTCCGAATGGTAAACTCGCATAAATATAACCCAACGGCAGGTACATCGCGCTTGTACTCTGAGCCATCCCTAATTGGGCAAAACTGATTCCCGCGAAAAATACTGTCAGTAGAAACATTATCAAGATGATATTAATAGAAACTTCTGCGATAAACTTTAGCTTCCCAGTAAACCGGCTCACTAGCGCCGTTATTCCCAGATGGGCCTTTGCTCTAAAAGCAAAGGCCACTCCCATACTTATCATCCAGGCAAAAAGATGAAGGGCGATTTCGTCAATTTCTGCATAGGAAAATCCTATAGCGTACCTGGAAACAATCTGTAAGAATACTAATAACGTGGTAATTAAAAGCGCAAAGGTTAAAATATATTTAATAGCCTTAAACAATACATCGTTTATTTTTTTAATCATGGCTTTCTCCTCGCAGCTTATTGATTCAAGCGACTAGTCCGGAACTGCTTATTTCACATCCTGCAATTTTTTAATCATCGCAGGGTCGCCATATTTCTCAGCAACCGGTGTTAATAACCGTTTTACATCATCAAGTACGGTCTGCGGAACATCGGTCACAACACATCCGAAGTCTTTCATCTTTTGAAGAGCCTTCTCTTCTTCCAGCATACTCTCTTTCCGCTGATATTCTTTGGCCTTATCCGCAGCAGCCAGGAAAATCTTCTGCTGTTCCGCGGTTAGGGAATTCCAGGTTTTAAGACTCATAACCAACTGTTCTGCCCCATATTGTATTACCAGGTTTGGAGAATAGTATTTCTGAACTTCGTAGATTTTCGCATCGACCATCGGACCGGCTGGATTGAACTGTGCGTCGGCCGTTCCCTGCTGTAGGGCAATATATGTTTCACTCCACGGAATCGATATAGCATTTGCTCCCAACGCCTTGACCGTATCAATTAATACCGGATTCCCTGCAATCCTTATTTTTAGTCCCTTAAGATCGTTAATACTTTTGATTTCTTTCTTGCTGTTGCTGAGATTTTTAAAGCCTGTATTCCACGTAGAAAGCAGCTTTAAATTTTTGGTCTGGAATGCTTTATCAAAATCCCATCCCACGGTATCCAAAGCTTTGAACGCATGATCATAATCCCTGAATATGAAAGGAAGGTCTAACACGCCTATTTCTGGTATAAAGGAAACGAATTCAGCAGGCGCACCAAGCAAAAGATCTAAAACGGCGATCTGTGCAGCTTCGGTCATTTGTTTTTGATCACCAAGCTCTGAATTTGGATAAATCTGGATTTCAATTTCCCCTTTTGTCCCTTCCTTGACCAGATCAGCGAGCATCAATGAGGCCTTATGCCAGGAATGGGTGGCATTCATTTTGTGGCCAAGCTTTAAAACGCGGGGCTTAGGAGCTGAAGTGGCAGCCTCCTTCTTTGAGCAGCCTAAAAACGTTACCATACTGCCTATCAGAAGAACCACAAGAGCAAAACAAAACAATTTTTTCTTCATACTAATATCCTCCTCATTTCTTCCCTTTTGGGTCTATATCATTTTATTGCAATTTGTATGCCAAAATAAACAAAGGGCATTCCCGCAACTTTTTCACATCTTTTTTTCAAGATTAAGAAATTTTGTTCAAGGAAATGAAAATATTTGCCGGCAATAATTTTCTCGCCAGTGTATCTAGCCCTCAAATATCTGACAGTTCGTTGAATATGACACTATAGCATCTATTCTGAATATTACGTTGCAAAAACCAGAAAGGGGCAGGCTTATCAATCGTTTTTTCACCAAAAACAATTGATAGCCTGCCCCATATTTTTTATTACTTATTCTCTTGTCCCAGTAGCTCCTCTGCTGTAAAATACAGCGCTATCTCCCTTTGTGCGCTTTCCGGTGAATCGGAGCCATGCACAACATTGTAGCTCATCTCTGCTGCATACCTGCCGCGAATCGATCCGGGCGCCGCCTCGAGAGGATTGGTCGCGCCCATAAGCGCTCGAGCTCCCTTCACGATGTTAGGGCCTTCCCAGACCATCGCCAGAACCGGACCAGATGTTATAAATTCCAGCAACGCCGGATAAAATGGTTTGCCCTCATGCTCTGCATAATGCTTTGCAGCGATTTCGCGAGTCAGCTGCATAATTTTTATACCGACCAGCCGATAGCCCTTTTCTTCAAAAACGCCAAAGACCCTGGCCATGAGCCCGCGCCGGACGCCATCTGGTTTAACCATTACAAAAGTACGTTCAATGGCTGACTTATTCAGCTTAGCCACCTCCATGCCTCTTGTGAGATATCCCAATTAATTAAAACATCACTGTTGTTTATCGCTTTCGGTATCATCCTGTCCAGGCTTATGCAAGCCGCATGCTTTGATAATCGCTGCAAATTCCTCGGCTTCGATAGTTTCTTTCTCCATGAGGGTCTTAGCTATCAGATGCAGGGTGTCAATATTATCCTTGAGGAATTTCTGCGCCTCTTGATAACATTCTTCGATAATACGATGGGCCTCTTTATCGATTGAATATGCCACGGCCTCAGAATAATTTCTGTCCCTCGATATGTCACGTCCCAAAAAGACCTGTTCCTGTTTACGTCCAAAAGTCAGCGGTCCCAGTTCGTCGGACATGCCTAACTCGGTAATCATCTTGCGCACAAGATCGGTCGCTCTTTCGAGGTCATTCGATGCTCCGTTGCTTATCTCGTTTAAGACCAGCTTTTCGGCTACACGTCCGCCTAAGAGCATCGTGATTTGGTTTAACAGCTGCGAGCGCGTCATATAGTGACGGTCTTCCTTCGGCAACAGCAGCGTATAGCCGCCGGCCCTGCCTCTGGGTATAATCGAAACCTTATGCAACGGGTCGGTATGCGGGAGAAGCTCTGCCACGAGAGCATGCCCGGCTTCATGATAAGAAACAAGCTTCTTCTCAAAATCGCTGATCGTCCGAGCTTTCTTTTCCGGGCCGGCAATGACTCGTTCTATCGAGTCCTCAAGCTCTTCCATACCTACCTTCTTTTTATTGCGCCTGGCTGTCAAAAGAGCAGCTTCGTTGAACAGGTTGGCCAGGTCGGCGCCTGTAAAACCAGGCGTCCTGCGGGCCAAGACATCAAGGTTAACATCCTCTTCGAGGGTCTTGCCCTGAGAATGGACGCCGAGAATATCTTTTCTGCCTCTGACATCAGGAATATCAACAACGATCTGACGGTCAAACCGGCCGGGTCTGAGCAAGGCCGGGTCTAGAATGTCCGGACGGTTCGTCGCGGCTATAATGATTATTCCTTCATTAACGTTAAATCCGTCCATCTCTACAAGGAGCTGGTTTAGTGTCTGCTCTCTCTCGTCATGACCTC
>DIVP01000072.1:38000-41965 GCA_002422465.1 Peptococcaceae bacterium UBA6129
AACATCTCGACGAAATCCGAACCGCTGATACTGAAGAACGGAACACCGGCCTCACCGGCAACTGCGCGGGCAAGCAAGGTTTTACCAGTACCCGGCGCGCCGTACAGCAAGACGCCCTTCGGAATCTTTGCGCCTATATCCGTAAATTTCTTCGGATGTTTGAGGAATTCCACAACCTCCTCAAGCTCTTCTTTGGCCTCATCAGTACCGGCCACATCGGCAAAGGTGATGCGTTTTTTATCATCGTTATGCAGCCTGGCCTTGCTTTTGCCAAACTGCATGACGCGGCTGCCGCCCCCTTGTGTTTGCTGCATCATGAAAAACATAAAGCCGACCAATAAGAGTATGGGGAATAACGTGCTAAGGAGATTCGTCCACCATGGCGGTGTAGGGGCCGGTTCATGAGAGAATATTATTTCCTTGGATTTGATTAATTCAATTAATTTATCATCATTCGGAGGACCCTTCAACGAAAATTCCTTGCCTGTAGTTTTCAAAGTTCCTGAAATTGTGCGGGAATCTTCCTCCTGGATAATTTTAACCGTTGAAACCTGCCCCTTTTCAAGAGCCTTATAAAAAGCGACATAATCATTGTTAAAGGGATCCTCAACCTTGGGAGGAGTATTAAACTGGTTAAATATAGAAACCGCAATCATAACAATCAGAACATAAATTGCTAAATTTTTAAATATCCGGTTCACGAATTTCCTCCTTTCCAAACTACCTGGAAACACCAATCTACTTTATCATATTTCGCGCTATTTTTCAAATTTAACAATCAATTTCTCCACCTACAATTTTATTATTCATCCTTAGTATTATGCTTTTCCTTATGTTTTCCCTCATAATAAAAAAGAAGGAACTCACGCGTTTTTTCAACTGTAACACTCGCGGGCAAGTGCAGCATCTTGCCGGTTTCTTTTTTGAGCGCTAATAGCCGTACCTCCTCCACATGCAGATAGGCCAAGCCCTGTCCTTTTGTCAGGGCTTGATAAGCCCAGCGGATAAGCCTTCTTTGCATGGCCACATCAAGGCTGCAAAGACCAGCCAAGACCAGTTTCTCTATACCTGTTTGGTCTTGTATTACCATTGTGTGTGCTAACTCAGCCGTTTTTTGCTGAAAAAACTCTTCTTCCGCCCAAAATATCCGGGCTGTCCTGTTTAGTGTATCTGTGAGATTAGGATTAATATTTTCAACAAGCCAGGGCATAAGCTGGTTGCGAATTTTATTCCGCAGGTAGATATTTTTCGCATTGCTGGGATCTCTCCTCGGATTCAGTCCCCGCCCTTGGCAATATGCCTCGATTTCTTTACGGCCAATAAATAATAGCGGCCTGATAAAAGGCTCCGTAACAGGTAATATGCCGCGCAAACCCTCAGGACCCGCACCTGTTAAAAAATGTATCAAAAGTGTTTCCGCCTGGTCATCAGCCTGGTGACCGAGCGCAATTTTTTGAGCATTGATTTTCTCGGCAAGTTCAAGAAAATATTTTCTTCTGGCTATATGACCGGCATCTTGCGGCGATAAACCTTTCTTCCGAGCCAAAGCTGGGACGTCTATCTTACATATTGTACAGGGTATTCCCCAGTTATGTGCAATATTCTTTAGCCACTCTGCTTCTTCATCAGCTTCCTGCCCTCTAAAAGAATGATTCAGATGCGCCACATGAAGGCTAATGCCCAAATCCTCTCTGTTACGGTTAAGAATATCAAGTAGCGCGAGGGAATCAGGGCCGCCGGAAACACCGACCAGCACCAAATTATCCTTCTCCATCATTTTATACTGCTTTATAGTATCTATAACACATTTATCCATATCCATGTAAATTTTTCCTCATATGATACTTTATTTCCGCACCGCGCATAGCGCCTATCTACACTCTTTCTACAAATAAAAAAGGACTCCTTCTAAAAAGGATTCCCTTTTTTAAATTATTCCAACTGATTTTCAGGCAATCTCATGCTGTTCTATCCGCGCAACCTGCACACACATATCGTCCGTGATGCGGTTTCCGGCTGCTTTGATGGCCAGATACAAGAGATAGTTGGCTACCTGCTGCGGATTAGAAAGCTTCATTTGCTTTAAAACATCCTCGAGCCAACCGGGCGGACCCCCGGCATTGCAGATAGCGTCCCAGACTCCATCACTCATCATTATTATGGAATTATCCGGCATAACGAGGTGTCGGAAGGTCTGAAGTTCTATTTTATCTAAAATTCCAGCCGGCGGGGTATTGCCCTGAACTACTTTTATACCTCGAGCCGAGCAGATCAACGAGGGAGCCCCGCCAATTTTTATAAAATCAGTTAAACCGCTGACCTGATTAATTATGACCACATCAATAGTAACAAAATTTTCTTTGCCGGTCCTTAAAAGAAGCGCCGTATTAACTGTTCTTATAGCCGTTTCATAGGAATACCCGGCTAAGAGCAGTTTTTCCAACAACCTGACAGCCGTACTGCTTTCTTTATATGCTTCCTTACCAACACCCATCCCGTCGCTCATGATCAAAGCATAGCGCTGATCAGGCAATAAAAAATCAGAGCATACATCGCCGGATACGTTTAATCCTTCTTTCGGGCGCTGCGCTTTGCCAACCTGGACTTGAAAAGCAGTGCTTGGTACGAGGCTGTACGAGCAACGCTTGTCTTTTTGCGGAAACACGCACTCCTGCGTTTTCAGGACATATGTTTTGCCGAGAATCTGTGATATATTCGGCGCAACCATGGACTGGCACCATCTCTTCTCTTTACACACAGCCTGTTCAATAAGAATCTCATCGATAGACTCGTTCGTCTCCAACACTCTGATATTATCTACGCAAATGCCCTTTTCGCCCAACCTCTCTTTTAACAGTTCTTGGGTATCCGACTTCGAAAATATCTGGGTTGTCAAATCCTCGGAAAACTCTTCAACAACCCCGGCCAGACCAACAAGCTGATTAGTGACAAGATGGCGGCATTCCTCGATTTGCCTGTCATAAACGCTGATCAGCTTGAAAACCTCGATCTGCGAATTTAACGTTCTGCTTAGTTCTCTCAGCCGCATGCAACGTTTTTTGAAATCGCTGTCAAAATCTTTCTCGTTGACAACACCTGTAGCCTCCAGTTTTGTACAGGCATCCAGCAAGCAACGGTAAGTCTTGTAGAACTCCTGCTCCCAGCACACTTTGTGAAGGCTGCAACCTTCACACACCCTGGAAGCTACTTTATTAAATAGTACGTTCAGCTCGTTGCTTTCTTGTTTATCTTCATGCTCAACCGCAAAGACCATCCCCAACTCAGTTAACATCTGCCCCATTTTTTTTAACCGGCTTGCCATGATTTCCGATTTTTCCTGTTTACTGAATCTGTTTTCCTCTGCAATAGCGTTCACAAGCGACGGCATCGGAAACAGCAAAAAACATAACACGGCAATCCCTGTCTCGCGCAGGGTATTTATTATTACCACCTGTTCCGAAAAGAAAAGGGTCAGCATCAAATTTGCGAGCGTAAAGCCAATAACAACCCCACTTTTCCTGAAATTATTAAAGAAACCTCCCAGCAGCCCCGATAAAGCATAAAACGCGATAGGTCCGGTTGCTAAATTACCCTGGACACTTGGAACTGTGCCAACAATAACCCCAAGCGCCGCCCCGCCGCCCGGACCACCGTAGTAAGCGCCGCATAAAACGAGCCAACGGCTGATGATACTCTGAAATCCGGTATTCCATATCTGAACCCCGCCAATACCGAGCAAACCTCCTAAAACAATGAGTCCAAGACTTGTCCTCTCTTCAGGCGTCAAATCCCTACTCCTGAACAATTTAGGAAAGGCCGGCAGCGCAGTAAGCGCTACCACCGTTAAAACCCCTGCAAAGAAACTCTCAAATACGACGCCAACCCAGAGATATGTTTCATTCCCGGTAATATAGACTACTGTACCTCGAATTAATAAATGCACGGCGGATAACAGAACCGGCAGG
>DIVP01000126.1 GCA_002422465.1 Peptococcaceae bacterium UBA6129
GTTCGATCCCGTCATCGCCCACCATATAAAAACGTAAGGTTTATGGTAGATAACCATAAGCCTTTTTGTTTTTCTCTTTTTTAGAGGAAAAATATGTAATTTTCTGCTATAATTAAACTAGCTTTTTAGAGGGATTAACCAGACTGGGGGGTTACTTTATGCACCGTCCTGTTGTCATGGGTCAAAGCGGGCTAGTTACATCTGCACATCCTTTAGCTACCCTGGCAGGTCTTGATGTCTTAAAGGAAGGCGGGAATGCCTTTGATGCTGCGATTACCGTCAATGCCGTTATGGGTGTTGTCCATCCGCATAAGTGCGGGATCGGCGGTGATGTCTTTTTTCTGATGTATTCAGCCAAAGAGCGCAAAGTACTCTTTTTAAACGGAAGTGGGCGCTCCCCTCTAGAGGCAAGTATTGAGGCGCTTGGGACATATGGTTATAATGACATGCCGTCACGCGGGGTCTTATCTGTTACTGTGCCGGGGTGTGTGCACGGCTGGGGCGAAATAGCGAAACGCTTTGGCAGGCTGCCGTTGCAGCGCCTGTTGGAGCCTGCGGTACATTATGCCCGCGAGGGGTTCCCGTTAAGCCATCAGACTGCCTGTAATTTCGCCAACATAAAAGAAGTGATTATGCAGGAGATGCATTTACGGCAAGGCTTTACCGTGCACGGCAGAATAGCTGAGCCGGGTGATATTATCCGGCAGGAGAACCTCTCAAGGACCCTTGAGCTAATTGGCCGCGAAGGGCCGGACGCTTTCTACCGGGGTGAGATCGCACGAAAGATCCATGATTACATGTCCAGACACAACGGACTGCTCTCGCAAAGGGATTTGGAGCTGCATTCGTCAACCTGGGGCGAACCGATAAAGATCAAGTATGGCAATTATTCGATCTGGCAAACGCCTCCGAATACTCAGGGAATGGCTGCGCTTTTGGCCTTCAATATCCTCGAGGGTATGGACCTCTCGGCTGTCAAGTGCGATACGCCTGAGTTTATCCATTATCTTGTCGAGGCCAAAAAGCTTGCCTATGAACACAGGGAACAGTATATCACCGATCCGGAGTTTGTTCCGTTAAACCATGAGGATATTCTGGACAAGCAGTATGCCATGCGTCTGCGCGAAATGATCAGACCGGGAGAGGTCAGAGCAGATGAAAGGAGCAGGGATACTTTCCGGAATACGACAGGATTTGTCGTGGCTGACAAGGCGGGAAACGTTGTCAGCGCTATCCAGAGCCTCTTCTCACCGTTTGGGTCGGGTTGCGTCGTCGACGATACGGGTATAATATTACAAAACAGGGGCAGCAGTTTTTCTTTTGATCCGACCCATATAAACAGGCTGGAGCCGCATAAACGTACCTTCCATACCCTGACATCCTGTCTTGTTACTGAAGAAGACAGGCCTGTCATTGCTTTTGTCTCCTCCGGTGCGGATGGCCAACCCCAGACGCATTTGCAGGTCCTCTTGAAGCTTCTTCAGTATGGCTATAATATTCAGGACGCTATCGAAGAGCCGCGCTGGATTCACGGTGCCATACATCCGGGCGATAAGACGAACTATCTCAATATGGAGGGAAGATTTCCGATTGAGGTTGTCGCTGTTTTGGAATCGTGGGGGCATAATGTCCGCATGATTGATGACTGGGCTGATGAAACAGGTCAGGCCCAAGGTATAGTAATAGATCACGGGAAGGGCGTTTTTTACGGTGGCGCCGATCCCCGTACCGATGGATATGCTGCAGCCTGGTGAAAACATTATTTTATAAAATATAGAGGAGATAGAATTTGAAACTGTCAAAACGGTTAGATGCGCTTGCTCAATTAGTTCCTTACGGATTAAAAGTTGTCGATGTCGGCTGTGACCACGGATTCTTGCCTTGCATTCTGGTTCAAAAAGAGATTTCCCCTTTTATTATAGGAGTAGACGTACATAAAGGGCCGTATAAGGCGGCGTGCCGGACAGTTGAAGCATATGGACTTACAGATTGTGTGGATGTGCGGCTTGGCGACGGACTGCTGCCGGTTAAACCCGGTGAAGCGGAGGTAGCGATCCTGGCAGGTATTGGCGGCAGCACGATCAAAGATATTCTGGAGCAATCCCCATTAGTGGTTGAACAATTAAAAAGGCTTATTCTACAGCCGATGACCGGAGAAGATGTAGTCCGCCACTGGCTTACTTCGCATGGATGGGTGATTGTTGCCGAGGAGATCATTGCCGAGGATGGGCGGTTGTACCAGATAATAGCCGCGGAAAAAGGCCAGGCCAAAAAACTAGAGGATATAGAAGTCGGCTATGGACCGCTTTTGATAAAAAAAAGGCATGAACTGCTGCCTGAACTCCTGAAAAAAGATGTAGCCGCAGTGCAGGATATTCTGGCGCAATTGGCGAAATCAGAAAGCAGTGAGTCCCAGATAAAGCATAAGGAATTTCAAAATAAGCTAGCTAAAATGAAGGAGCTGGAAGAATGGCTGTCAGCTGCCAAACAGTCATAAGTTTAGTTGAGAAATATGCCCCCAAACGCCTTGCTCTGGAGCAGGATAATATTGGCCTGCAGCTTGGGCAGCCAGCCCAGCAAGTCGAAAAATTATTCCTTAGCCTGGATTTAAAGAGCGAGGTTCTAAACGAGGCAGTCGCTTTTAATGCTGACATGCTCGTTGTTCATCATACCCCATTTTTCAAACCGCTCAAACACTTAAGATCAGACCTGCCAACCGGAAAATTGATTTCGGAGATTATCAGAAACGATATGGCGCTATACACTGCCCATACTAACCTCGATGCGGCCTGGGGGGGAGTAAGTGATATACTTGCGCAAAAGTTGAATCTTCAGGACGTCAGGACGTTAAGTGACAGCCGACAGCAAAAGCTATATAAGTTGGTTGTCTTTATTCCGCGGGAATATACCCAACGTGTTCATGAAGCCATCTGCAGCGCCGGCGCCGGTTGGATCGGCAATTATTCCGACTGCTCTTTTCGTTTGGACGGGATGGGTACCTTCCGCCCCTTGGCCGGAGCACAGCCGTTTATCGGTCACGAGGGAGAACTGGAGCAGGTTGGCGAGACCCGTCTGGAGACGATAGTCCCAGACGAAAAGATATCCGGCGTGATTAAGGCCATGTTGCATGCTCATCCGTATGAGGAAGTAGCTTATGACCTGTATCCGCTGGCGAATGAAGGCAAAACAGCCGGATTGGGCAGGATCGGGAGATTACCACATGCTCTGACGCTTGCGGAATTTATTGCTGTTGTCAAGGAAAAGCTGGCCGTTAGTTCACTTAGGTACTGCGGCGACATTCATAAACAAATTGAGAAAGTTGCCGTCTGCGGGGGCAGCGGCGCCGCTTATATTGCGCAAGCTGCGTTTTTCGGCGCCCACGTATTTTTGACCGCAGATGTAAAATATCATGAGGCCCAGGATGCGCTTGCCGCAAACCTTGCGCTTGTTGATGCGGGGCACTTTGCGACGGAACAGCCTGTTATTTCCGTACTGGCTGATTTTCTGCACGCCGAATTAGTTGAAAAAGGGGTTGAAGTGGCTGTGAGTCAGAGTTGTACTGACCCTTTTTGTTTTGACAAAGGATAGGAAGGTTTCCTGTCCTTTTTATTTTTTATTAAAATAAAGGCGGTGGGTTCATGGAAAGAGACAGGCTGATTTGGGAACTACAGGGTTTGGCACAGGAAGAGCATGCGCTGACAAACGAGAGTAACATTAAATCAATGGTTGATGAACTGAGAAATTTGCAGGAGAGCATCAAGAGGGCGGAAGAGGAAGTAGGGAATCTGCTCGGCAGCATCACTGCGAGCGAAAAAGAAGCGCGTGAGCTTGAAAAACAGGTAAATACGATAACAAATCAGGTCAAGAACGGCAAAGAGAAGCTTTATGGGACGAAAGGCGCCTCGCTGAAAGAACTCCTCAGTATCCAGCAGTCTGTGCTGAAGATGGATGAAGATATAGTAAAAAGCGAGGGTTTGTACCTCGATAAATTAACAGAGATAGAAGCTCAGAAGGACAGGCACAGTCAAACGAGAGAAATTGTCAGGAGCTTGAAGAAGGATTACAACGATAAGCTCAAGATATACAAGGAGCGTGTTAGACAAATTGATCTTGAACTTGCAGCGATAAGGATAAAGCAGGAGGAAGTGAAAGAAAGATTGGAGCCTGCAGCGCTACGCATTTATCAGGACACACAAAAGCGTTTTAAGATGAATCCCGTCGCCCTTATGAAAAGCAACTCATGTACCGGATGCAATATTGAGATACCAATGGTTTTAGCCAGGCAAATAAAGGAAGGCAAAATCCTATATCGCTGTGATAACTGTGGCAGGATTCTTATTAACAGTTTCTAGTCGGCAGATAAACTTAAAAAATGCAGGTGAAGGCATGAATGCAACTAATATATTAAAGTATTCAACACGAAATAAATTAATAATTCTTGTATGCCTTTTGTTTTTCCTAACCGGGAGTCAACCTCTCTACGCAGAAGAAAAGCCCTATTCACTCAGTGACCAGGCCTATTATCAAGTGGAAACCCTTTATAATGTAAAAAATATCGGATCTGATAAAGTGCGCAGTTTAAAATTTGATATTGCCTCAGGAAATGAAGTCTTGACGGGAAACATGCCTTATTCGGTCTTGATATCTTCATCATCTTTGCCCCAGCCGAAGAATATAAGCATGGACAATAAAGGCAACCTGACAGCCGGCTACACTATTGACAGTATCAATCCCGGCGCAAGCACGGTTATTAAAACGGTGCGGCTCTACCGTGTTGCCAAGATCGCCTACACTATAGAGCCAAAGGATGTAGGAGACTACGAATCTGTCATTAGAGTAATTGAACCCTATCTCCAGCCTTCGCCGGGTATTGAAAGTGATGATCCACTTATAATTAATAAAGCCAACGAACTTGTATCCGGAGAAACAAATCCGTTCGCCATCGCGACAAAAATATTCGAATTCCTGAACTCACACATGCGTTATGCTCAAGCAGGGGATCCATCCAATATTGGAGCGTTATCAGCCTTGCAGACGGGTGTCGGCGTTTGTGAGGATTATGCCGATCTAATGGTGGCCCTGCTCAGGGCTGCCGGGGTTCCGGCCCGGACAGTAAGCGGTTGGATGGGCAATGTTCAGACAGAGGTAATAATTGCAGACCAGTCCGGCATGAAAAGCCCCGGACATATGTGGCTCGAGTATTATTTACCGGGTTATGGCTGGGTCGCCGCAGACCCTACCTATACATATCTGTATAACGGCGCGCCTATGGTAGATTATGAGCGCTTAACAGGGCTGGAGGAGCTGCGCTATGCCACGAGCAGTGAAGAAGAGACGTTTCCTATCAGCTTTAGTTACTATGGAGGCAAGGTTGAGGTGTCCTATGAGGTGAAGGTGAGCAGACTTGCTGAGCAGGGTAATATTGAGGGGAACAGTGAAACAGTCCTCTTGTACCTGGCGGACGTGCCTTTAATACTCGATGTGGCGCCTGTTATTATTGAAAATCGTACGCTCGTACCGCTGCGGGGTATTTTCAGCGCCTTTGGCGCGGAGGTGAGCTGGGACGGCACTCTGCAAAAGGTTACAATCAAGACCGCAGAGAAAACGATAGAATTAAAGATTGGCAGCAATATAGCCCTGGTCAACGGCCAGGACACTTTGCTGGATACATTCCCGAGACTTGTCAATAACAGAACGATGGTTCCGCTAAGATTCATCAGCGAGAGCATCGGAGTTCAAGTCGACTGGGATCCCGAATTACGAACCATTGATCTTAACGCAGAATAGCAGCAGATCAGTATAAGCAGAATTTCATTTCAGTAGTTCATCGCGATGAGCTGGTGAAATGTCTGCATATCGATTTCTTTGCTTACGCCGCCTGTCGTCAGAGTAATTATTACTTCATCCTTGTTTTTTTGTTTCACTTCGATATGAAAATGTTCATTAAAACGGATATAGACCCTGTTTATACCGGCAGCGCTGTTTCCCCGGGCATCACCAAGCATCAGGTTGTTTTCTTCGCGGCGGAAAGCTGCAGAACCGGTTAAATTCACCGTAAGCTCATTGATTGACATGTTAGCACCCCCAAAATTTTCTGCTTAGAGTCTTCAAACTGTTTCGTTTAGTTTAGTATAGTAGTTTCAGTGCAAGGATATGAGGAGAAAAAATATTTGCCGCCGGGAGGGATAGGTTTGTACGATCCATTGGAGTATCTGTATACCAGGAGGAGTATCAGGAGGTATACCAACGAGAAGGTTTCACCGGAAATGATTAAAGAAATACTCCTGGCAGGAATGGCCGCCCCGTCGACTGGGAATCAGCGCCCATGGGAATACCTTGTCGTTGACGACAGGGAAAAAATGATTGAGATAACCAAGGTCCATAATCTTTCCGAATCACTCAAAGAAGCAAGCTTTGGCATCCTTGTTGCCGCCAATCTGAATAAATTGAAGTATCCCGCCGACTGGTGGATCCAGGATTGCGCGGCGACTTCACAAAACATGCTTATAGCGATAAATATGCTAAAACTAGGCGGCGTCTGGCTCGGTGTCTACCCTTATGAGGACAGGGTCGCCGGTGTTAGGAAGATTTTTGGCTTATCCGAGGATATAGTCCCGTTTTCGATGATCTCAGTCGGGTATCCGGCAGAGACCAGAAGAAGTAAAAAAGATTATCATGAAGAAATAGTCCACTGGAATAAATGGTAAAGGAGCGATGTTATGAAAATCAGCGGCCAGTTGCCTGACAGCATGCTGACAATAGAGGACGCAATGAAAATGAACCGTCAGGAGACACGGAATCTTTACCGGCGTTATATTAACCCGGCTTTTGTCGCAGTAGTCAGTCTTATAGATTTTGATAAACAGTTTGTACGGGCGCAGGGCGAGTACATCTGGGACGTTGAAGGCAGACGGTATCTGGATTTTCTCGGGGGTTACGGAGCTCTGAATCTTGGCCACAATCCGCCGGAGATTCTCGAAGCGGTCAAATCGGTAATGGAGCGGCCGAATATCCTGCAGGCAACTTTGAATCCACTGGCGTCGGTGCTGGCTCATAACCTTGCGCAGGTCACACCGGGCGACCTCGAGAAGGTTTTTTTCTGCAACAGCGGGACAGAAGCGGTCGAGGGGGCTTTGAAGCTGGCGCGAGCCGCTATGCCGGGCCGCAAAAAAATTCTTTACTGTGAGAATTCCTTTCATGGCAAAAGCTATGGCTCTCTATCTGTTACCGGAAGGACAAAATATCAGAAACCATTTCTGCCGCTGCTGCCTGATTGTGAAGCAGTAGCGTTCGGAGATTTGCAGGCTCTTGAGGAAAAGCTTTCAGCCCAGGATGTAGCCGCTTTTATTGTGGAACCAATACAGGGTGAAGGCGGGATCAACGTGCCTGCCGGAGGCTATCTGGCCGGGGTACGGCAGCTTTGCGACCACTATGGCAGTCTGCTGATTGTTGATGAGATTCAGACCGGCTTCGGGCGTACAGGCCGTCTGTTTGCCTGTGAATATGACCGGATTGTTCCGGATATCATGTGCCTGGCGAAATCATTAGGCGGCGGGGTTATACCAATCGGGGCATATATCGCACGCCCCGGAATTTGGGATAAGGTCTATAACGGCATGGATAAATATGCGCTGCACACCTCAACATTCGGCGGCAATACACTGGCCATGGCAGCCGGGATAGCCGCTTTATCAGGCATAATCACGCAAAATCTGGCATTGCAGGCCGAAGAAAAAGGGAGCTACCTTATTGCGAAGCTCCGAGAACTGCAAGAAAGGTATGACCTCATCAAAGAGGTGCGCGGCCGCGGCTTGTTAATCGGGCTGGAGTTTAAACAGCCTGTGGGCGGAGCGCTTGACAAGCTCACTGGGGGAAAGGTCAACGAGCTTGCCGGTGAATACTTCGGTTCGCTGGTCGCCGGTGAATTGATGAATAAACATCAGATTATCACTGCTTATACATTGAATAATCCTAACGTCATCCGCTTAGAACCGCCGCTTACGGTGAGCATTGCTTCAATCGACGGCGTCGTTGATGCGCTTATTGCTATCTTTGAACGCGGCGGATTTACGAAGGTCACGCTGAGCAGTGTTGGGACAGCTATCCGTTCGATGTTTAAGTAAAGCCGATGACATAAGCCGGAGGAGGATGCTGTGAATCATGGCAAAAAACGACTATGAATGATGATAAGGGAAAAATTGATGCCGCAGAACGCACCGTGAAAATCGGCAAAAAGTATAAGCATTATAAGGGCGGGGAATATTTAGTCCTGCACCTTGCTAAACATTCGAAAACGGGAGAAGAACTCGTCATATATCAGGCCATGTATGGGGAGCGGGGAATATGGGCCAGACCGCTCGCGATGTTTCTCGAAAGGGTCATGGTTGATCGGAAGATGGTTGAGCGGTTTGGAGAATTATCATGAGACTCATGGAGAAATGCTATAATAGTATAAGTGGGAGTAATTTTGCAGGGAGAGTGTATAGTATAAATGGTTAAGCTCCTGAGCTGGATACTGGTATTTAGTATCGCTTTATATTTCTTTGGCATCATGGTCATGGTTTTTATTGATCCTGATTTTATTCCAATAATCATTGGGGTTTCTATCGTCCTGGCCGTGATAAGCGGAGTTCTGCTGCTTGTTTTATTAGTAAAGGAAAGGATCAAAGATAAGGAGGCTGAAAAAGATGATCTTAACAAATATTGATTATGTTCCGGGTTATGAGGTAAGCGAAATGCTCGGCTTAGTGAAAGGAAGCACCATTAGAGCAAAACATCTGGGCAAGGACCTGGTGTCTGTTTTCAGACATATGGTCGGCGGAGAGTTGAAAGAATACAGCGAGATGATTAATGAATCCCGGCAAATATCAACCGGAAGAATGGTGTCGGAAGCAGAAGGATTGGGAGCGGATGCTATTATCAATATCCGTTTCTCGACATCTAATGTTATGCAGGGCGCCGCAGAAATACTTATATATGGAACTGCTGTTAAGTTGAGGAAAAAGTAAGACGGTTTAAGTCACAAGTTAATGCAATGTGGACGTAAAAGAAAAAGACTAGAGCCATCAAATGAGCAAATGATCTATGTAAAAACACATAATAAAAAGGTTGGACCTCGCAAGGTGTTCAACCTTTTTATGTAAAGCACTTTATTGTCAGATTGTATTAAAGGGAAGCTGAATGTGATTTTGACTCGTCCCCCGAAAAAAGCACAAGCTGAAAATAGAGAAATAGCATAAAATCAGGACAAGTGGGATGAAAAACATGCAAAAGTATCCGGAGGGAAAATTATAGCAATACTCAAAGAGGTAGAAGCTGGGGCCAAGGTTATAAAAAAATAGTATTGCATAGTATTAAGTGTATGTTAGAATCTATATATAAAAAAATCTACATTATTCGGGAACGGTGGCAGAAAAAGGGAGAGAATTATTAGAAAAATTAAATAATATTAGTAAATAAAGTCAACAAGAAACATTAATAAGGAGAGGTAATAGAATATTATTGCGAATGAGGAGGAAACGAATATTGAGGAAAATCATAAGGACAAGCATAATTTTATTATGCGTAATTACGTTTTTTTGCGTAGCGCCTGTACCTGCTTATGCAGCCAGGACTGATGCGGAGCTGGCTTTCCCGAGAGAGCTGGCAGTGGGTGAAATCGTATCTGTGCAGATTGCTGCAAGTACTATGAAGGATGCAATAGTAGTGGAAACAGGGGAAACTCCCAGATTAGTACTGCTGGAGAATTTGGGAACTGACACCCATTATAAATCCACAAATACTGAAGGGGCGTATAGGGCATATGAGTTATCAGAATTAAAAACTGTCATGGATACAAGGACTACCGGGCATGGAAGCTATATTTTTAATATTTCTGCACCTTTTCTTAACGATGTAGTATCAAATATACGAGGTGAGAATGAATATTCTAGTCTCGGTGAGGTGATTGACACAAAGCTTGTAATTAATGGAGGATTTTGGACCCGCTCACCTTATAAATACTATGGGTGCGTGTGGGTCGTTTCTAGCGCCGGGCAAGTAGACGATTATTACGTTGGCTATCCAGCTGGTGTTCGTCCTGCCTTTAATCTTAGAGCAGATACTTGCCTCAAATATAGTTTAAGTAACAGTAGATTTACTATTACCACCTTGTCCACAGAAAAGGCAAAAGCCTATTTTAAGAAAAATGGTTTTGATGCTTTTGTTTCTGTTCCAGAGGGACAGACTCCCGTAGGGTTTTCGGGTTTGCCAGGTTATACAGGCGTATTTTATAAGGACTTCAATGATATGTTCTTCTTTGCATGCACACAGGATTATACAGCACCAACAAATATCGGCAGCTTAAATATCGATTTTTCCTATGAAATGTCACAGGCCACCTTTGCCCGTAATTCAACCAAATATACCAGCAATGGAACCTTGGTCTCGGCAAATGTCCCGTCATATGAGACAGGAAAGTTTGGCAATGGAGTGCATATAGAGGAAGCCACGACGAATGAGATTACAGATCAAAATGCTATATATNNCCGGAGCAGCTTATACCCGGACATTGGAAACAACGGGTGACTTTGCTGGCTGGTATAAAGTCCAGATGACAACTGTGGGCAATTTAGGGTACGTATGCGATCTAGAAATTAATTCTATATTGAATGAAGATACCAAGACCTACAGTATCGAGTTCTATAATCCCACAACAGGCAGCATTAAGCCTTATCTTAGCGGTTCCTGGAGTATTGGCTATCTAAATAATACTGGCGGGAATAAGTGGAGCATAACTTGGAAGAATTGTCTGGGGGCTGGCGGAAATGCACTAATATTTTTCAAAAAAGAGGCTACAGCACCGGAGCCAAATACAGAAGTGTTTTATTATAGGCATTATCAAGTCGAACAAAAAGCCTATGCAACCTCATTTCACGAATCCACAAGGTTCGCCGATTATTTGAGTTATACTCTTTCCAATTCTTTACCAAATGAATGGTTTATATCAGGATACTATGTGCCCGACCAGGCAAGCGTACTTAAAGCCGACAGGAAAATGTGTAATCTATGGTATGATACGAACAATTTATATGATCTTTCACTATTTTCTTATGGTGGCACAGAATATATCAATATGTACAAAAAATGCAACGGCAATCTTTGCAGTCTAAATGATACTCTCACATATGCAGCCGGAGACACAATAGACTGGGCTATGGCAAATTTAACCCAGGTTCGAGGGGACCTTGCAGCAGGTATGCACATGTGGTATCGGATTAATAACGGAACTTTGGTACATAAAACGTACGCAAATACTAATTTGCCAGTTGCACCTACTCAAGCCTATATTGGCCGTTATCCGACCACCGGTTACGAGTGCAATGGTGTCATAGACGCAGCAAAACTCATCGATGTCCAAGCTCAGGCAAATCAGGGTACTATCATAAACAATGCCTGGGCGGAGTTGCTCCTCACAGCCGCAAGCGCTCCCGCAGCGGATGAAGCTGCACTGCTGTTATGTAATTTTGACAACAATCTTGATTAACTATTAGCCAACAAACCTCTGGAAAATTTAGAGGTTTGTTGGCTGTTTATTTATTATATAGAGATTAAGGAGGCTTGTTTAATGATTAAGAAGAGCGTACTATTTATACTCACATTACTTATTGGCCTATTTTTATTTGCGGTTGATACACAGGCAGCAAGAATAAACGGAGATGTAATTTTTCCAAAGGATCTTTCGGTCGGCGAGGTTGTAACCATAAAAATAGCTACAGATACTTATAAAGACGCCGTAGTTGTGGAAAAAGGTGAAACACCCAGGTTGGTGCTTGTTGAGAATCTTGGCAGTGATGCTGTTTACAAGGCCGTGGATTATTCCGGTATAAAAAGAGATTACGAGATTTCGGATTTAAAAACTACAATAAATACTCGTACCTTCGGTCATGGGGATTACATTTTTAACATTTCGCCCCCCTTTGCACAAGAAGTAACTTCTTATAATAATTATTCTACAGTGTTTGACCCAAGATTAGGCGGGTTGTACTGGACACGTAGTCCATATTACTCAAGTGAGGCGTACATCACAACAATTAATAACAGCTATTGTAATTATAAAGTTACATATGAAGCATTTGGAGTCCGTCCAGCCTTTAACATTATGTCAGAGACTATCTTAAAATATAATTCCGGTAAATATTCAGTTACGACCGTATCTTCTGAACGAGCTGCAGCCTTTTTCAAACAACATGGTTTTGATACCGTATTATCTGTTCCTCAGGGGCAGACTCCCACAGGCTTTTCCGTATTACTGGGTTATACAGGCGTGTTCTATAAAGAATTCAACGGTATGTTTCTCTTTGCCGGTACACAGGATTACACACTACCAACGAATATCGGCGAATTAAACATTGATTTATCATCTGAAATGTCACAAGCTACATTTGACCGCAATTCAAGTAAATATACCAAGAGCGGAACTCTGGTTTCCGCAAATGTCCCGTCATATGAAGCGGGTAAGTTTGGCCAGGGGGTTCATATAGAGGAAGCGACGACGAATTTATTAACAGCGAATCAATCGGATGTTGAAACTGATATAACAAGGTTTGGTATTAACGCGGCAGGTACAACATTGACAAGGGATACAGGTAGCTATTGGGAGGGTGCTGCTTCATTAAAAGCAGAATGCGATGGAAGCACATCTGGCCAGGGTTGGTATACTGCTCCAGCCATTAATGTTACCGCATCGCAAACATACACTGTCTCTGTTTGGGTAAAGGGCAGTGGAACGTTACGCCTATGGCTATTTGAATTAAATTCTGCTTCTGCTACGGTGGGAAGTAATTACTCCGATGTAACAGCCTCAAGTACATGGACTCGTTATAGCGTTACAAAAGCCTTTGGTTCAACTGGAGTTAAGGCTATAGTATGTTTAACTACTGCTTCAGCGCAGGTAGCCATTTACTACACAGATGGGTTTCAACTCGAAGCTAAAGCCTACGCTACATCATGGCAAATAGGCGGTACTTCAAGAGCTGTCGATGCTCTTTACTACAACTTACCGTCTGCATTGCCTAGTGAGTTGTTTATGTCGGGGGTGTGGATTCCAGATCAAAAGAGCACACTATCCAGAACAAACGTGCTGTACATTAACCATTTATACTTTGATGCTAATAACCGTTTTTCGTTATGGTATTTTCCAAATACTGATAAATTAACATTATTTAAAGCGTATGGCGGGTCACACGCATATTTATACTCTGACTCAATAAGTTATTCGGCTGGAAATACAATAGCCTGGGCAGCGGCACAATTAACACAGGCCCACGGTGATTTAGCCGCAGGAACACACTTGTGGTATCGGATCAACAACGGAAGTGTGGTACATCTCAGTAATACGGATGTTAATTTACCCACGGCGCCAACAAAAGCGTACATAGGTTGCTATTCCTCTGCTGGCTACGAGGCAAACGGCGTCATTGACGCTGTCAAACTTCTTGACATCCAAGCTCAAGCCAACCAAGGCACTACCATAAATAATGCCTGGGCGGAGTCGTTCCTCACTGCCGCAAGCGCTCCCGCCGCTGATGAAACAACGCTGCTATTATGTAATTTTGACAATAATCTAGATTAACTATTAGCCAATAAGCCTCCTGAATTAATGGAGGTTTATTGGCTAACTCTTTTCTGATAATAAAACTACGAGGGGGAGGAAATATATGAACAAATTATGTAAAAAGGTGTTGTTGGTAATAACATCATTATTAGCTGGCCTTATGCTCATGACAGGAAGTGCCTTTGCGGCATGGGAGAGTGGAGAAATAATCCTGGCCAGGGAATTATCCATTGGGGAGATTGTTACCGTACAGATTGCATCGGGTACCAATAAAGATGCTATGGTAGTGAAAGAAGGGGAATGTCCCCGGTTGGTGTTGCTGGAAAACCTGGGGGCAGATACGGTATATAAAGAAACAGGTGGTAGTGAGTCAAATCGGGCATACGACATTTCCAATTTAAAGACTGTTATAGATTCCCGAACAGCGGGTCATGCAAATTATATAGTAAATATATCTGCTCCCTTTTTACATGATATAGCTCAAAATGAGGACCAAAATTTACCAGCATTGATTGATACTAGACTGACTATGGCAGGTGGTTTTTGGACACGCAGCCCCCTATCTTATAGTTATCTGTTTTATGCTCATCCATATGGAGTTGTAGCAAGTACATACAGTCAGAATTATAGTGGAGTTCGTCCTGCTTTCAATCTAAAAGTCGGTACCTGTCTTAAATATAGTTCTACTACCGGAAAATTTAGTGTCATCACCTCAGCCACTGAAAGAGCGATAGCCTTTTTTAAACTTAATGGTTTTGATACCGTTATATCTGTCCCTCAGGGGCAGACTCCCGCAGGGTTTTCGGTTTTACCTGGTTATACAGGCGTATTTTATAAAGAATTCAACGGAATGTTTCTTTTTGCCGGCACACAGGATTACACAACACCAACGAATATTGGCAGCTTAAATATCGATTTTCCCTCCGAAATGTCACAAGCCACCTTTGCCCGTAATTCAACTAAATATAAGCGCAACGGGAGCTTGGTTTCAGCAAACGTCCCGGCATATGAGACAGGGAAGTTTGGTAATGGGGTTCATATAGAAGAAGCAACGACAAATCTATTAACGGCAAATCAGTCGAGTGTTGAAACGGATATTATAGGATTTGACACTGATGCGACAGGAACACCAACATTGACAAGAGTGACGACGGAAAACTGGACAGGGAGTGCTTCTTTACGCATACAAACAAACACAAGCGGCCACGGTATAAGGGTGAGCAATGGGATCCAGCTAGCAGGGCAGTACACGTTTACTGTTTGGTTAAAGGGGACAGGGAATGCAATATTGGTTATATACGACGGGGTAGATGTAACAGCATCAGAGGGGTTTTTCTTAACAAGCAACTGGACTAGATATTCAGTAACCCGAAATTGCGCTAATGGACGCATTCATGGCTATGTTATCCAAAATGGGTCTGGCACGATGGATTGCTACGCTGACGGAATGCAATTAGAAGCAAAGGCTTATGCTACATCATGGCAAATAGGCGGTACTGCCAGAGCTGCGGATTCACTATACTACACATTAACCTCCGCCCTGCCGAATGAATGGTTCATGTCGGGGGTATGGATTCCTGAACAAGACAGCACTATCGGCACAAATGTAGATTTAGTCTTGAATATGTTATATTTCGATGAAACTAATAGGTATGGAGTTGGCTATACTGCCTTTGGAGATCACTTTTATTTTTATAAACCGGGGGACGGAGGTAGGCTTGACGCTAGCGCAATAGTGTTTTCTGCCGACGATAAAATAGAATATGGCGCTGCTCAATTTACACAATCACATGGAGATTTAGTGGCAGGTATGCACTTATGGTACAGAATAAATGGAGGCCCAGTATTACATGTGAGTAATACTAATACCAACACTCACACAGCTCCGACTAAACTATATGTAGGTTGTTATCCGTATGCTAGTTACGAAGCTAACGGAACCCATGATTCAATTAAGTTAATCGATATTACCGCAACAGAAGAAAACGGCACTACCATAAATAATGCCTGGGCGGAGTCGTTCCTCACTGCCGCAAGCGCTCCCGCCGCTGATGAAGCAACGCTGCTATTATGTAATTTTGACAATAATCTTAATTAAACAGCCCAAATCGAAAGGGTGATATAAATGAGAAGAACCTTCTTAATAGGCATACTAATTACCATAATGTTGCTCTTCTGTGGGGGATCGTTCTGCCTTGCCGCAGGGGGTGATACCCCCGCGAGAGCACTTCCCTATGGACCCAGTTATACCTTCATTATTACCGGGCCATCTGTTCCGGCGGGACAACCCTTTGAATACATTGGAGTATTGGTTTCCAGATATTACGCCATTCCAATCAATTCTGACTATGCCGGAGCCTATACAAAGAAATTTACATATGGGGGAAAGGATACCTGGTTTATCTCCAAAGACCAGATGGAGGACAACCAGTACTGCTTTCCATACGATACAACAAAAGAATATCATGCCCCGCTCTTTTCCAAATTCGCAAGCACTAGGATCTATAAATTCACAGCCCAACATCTCTACCGCTTCCCAGACGGCAAGGATATCCTGGGTGATGAACTGGTCATGTACTATAGCCTAATAAACACCCCGGTTATTACCCTGGATTCTAATGAGGATCAGACAGTGACTACGACCATTGCCTTATCCGGCACCGTTCGGCACGAAGATAATAGGGATGTAACAGTAAGCGCGGAGATAGACGGGGTGACAAAATCTGTCGTCGTAAGCAACACCGTATCGTTCCAGCCCTGGGCCTTGACCTGGGACGTTACTGGCGATGAAATAGCAGACGGAGCATATACCGATATCCTTATTACAGCGAATGACGGCGGAGGCGGAAAAAGCACCGTGGTTTATACTGGTATCATCAACGTAAACGTGGGCTTCGATATGTACGTATATGACGATCTGAATCGCCTTGACTATATCCAACTTCCATCGGGCAATATTATAGATTATCAGTATGATGAAAATGGCAGCATGGTTAAGCGCGAACTAGTTCAATAACTACCCTTTAGAGAGAGGAGAATACTGATGAAAAAATTCATAACATACATAATCATTACGACATTTCTAACTACCTTTTTCCCTGTGCAGGCATTGGCACAAGGAACAGCACATGTGCTGGCTGATGTGCAACAACTGGTAGGGCAAAAAATCGAGAAGCAACATAAAAGCCCTATATCCATAAAGGAACCCGAAAAAAAGGAAGACAAAGAAAAAAAAGAGTTCCCTGTCCGGACCAGTGAAATCAATCTTAATGGAGGCAACAATGACGATTTCGTATACGGACACTCCGTGTACTACAATATGCTAAAAAAAGCTAACCGCCTGGACCTGATGGGAAAAGATATCAAAGAAATCAATCAAGAATTGAGTAAAGAGGGGAAAAAGGGTGATGCCGGGAAAAGCAATCTGCAAAAGACCTCGGGAGAAGGAAAGCAAAATGGTTCGTTGTCCAAAGTTGATGTCCCCGATGCCAATTTCCCTGTTTCGACCGAGACGGACAGGTTTATCGTCAAATACAAGCAGGGCCAAAAAGAAAATGGACGTTCCCTGATTGAGAAATCTCTTGAGAAGAGGGAGGATATACTTAAACAGAAAAAGCATCAAAACATTGATGTTCTTATCACAGATGAAGAAATCACAGCTGAGCAAATGCTTGCCAAATTAAAAGGGAAAAAAGCCGACAGCGCTATTGAGTCGATCCAGCCTGACTACCAGGTAAATCTTTCATCTAATGACCCCTATTTCGATTTGCAGTGGGGGATATATAACCAACCAGCTACGGTTACCGAAAGCGTTTATGAAACAGTAGCCAGGAGTAGCTATAGTGATTTTCGTATTGATGCTAATATCGTCCCGGCTTGGGACACTTCCTTGGGAGATGGAGTCATTGTTGCCGTTATCGATACCGGAATTGACATTACCCACGAGGACATCGGCCCAAATATCTGGCAAAACAGCAGCGAAATCCCGGACAACGGCCTCGACGACGACCAAAACGGTTATATCGACGACATATACGGCTGGAACTTTTCGCAGGACTGCAACATAATCCATAACCCCGATTCCGGTAATGAAGAAATGCACGGCACCAATGTCGCCGGGATCATCAACGCCGTTAAAGACAACAGCGCCGGTATAGCCGGTGTAGCGCCGTANNAAAAATCATGTCTCTTAAAGTATTCAATGAGGGGACGGCGTACACCAGCGATATCATTGAAGCCATAGAATACGCCCGGACCATGGGCGCGAAAATAGTCAACTGCAGTTGGGGGGCTAGTGGCGAGAATCTGGCATTAAAAGATTCTATCGAAGGCAAAGATATGCTCTTTGTTTGTGCTGCAGGTAACAACTCCCAAGATATCGACACGAATTTCGTTTCGCCCGCCTCCTTTGACTTGCCTAATGTAATAGCTGCAGCCTCAATGAACAGAAACGGCTTTCTTTCGGCCTATTCCAACTATGGCCTAAATTCTGTTGCCGTGGCAGCGCCTGGTGAAGATATTATCAGCGCCTCGCCAGGTAATACTTATGTCACCTGCGGCGGGACTTCTATGGCCGCCGCCTTTGTCTCCGGTGAAGCAGCTCTTATATTGAGCAAAAGCAGCGACTGCAGCGGTAACGCTCTTAGAGAAGAAATCATCAACTCGAGCGATCATTTGTCCTCACTAGTCGATAAGGTCTATCGCGGTAACAAAATAAATGCGGGGAATGCCCTCGCCGGAATCTATCCTGATCCCGCAAATATCATCACGATCGAAGGCGAACCGGAGGAGCCAATACTTCCGCCAGATGAAGAAGTGGGGGACGGCGAATTCTTCGAGCTTTATTCAGATGGTGTCGCGGAGAAAGCCTGGTTCAACAATCTCGTAGGGCCCTCTACAGCTAACGGTACAAACCAGTCCAAATACTCTGTATGGGGAAGCCTGCAGGAAATGATCTCACCGCAGACCGGAGACCTAACCTTAAAGCAGACAGACATCACCCTGCCGGGGAGAAATGGTCTGGACCTGGAAATCGGACGCATCTACCAGAGCGACCAGTCCCTCTTTGGTGATCGTCAGATTGGGGGTGACGATACCAATTTCAACGACTATTCCACTTACTACCTGAACCGCTATGCCCTCGGCACAGGTTGGGCTTTGACCTTTCCGTCCGTTGAGGTGAGAGAGGCTGAAGGAGAAAAAGAACTCTACTATCATACCGGTACCGGACCAAAATATCATGTTGAATTTACCGAAGACGGATCTGACAGCAACCTCGAAGATTACTACAAAAAAGATGTGGTTTTCAATAATGATACCACATACTTAAATGGTCAGGTCACCTCAACGTACTCGTTAACCACCTCGGACAAAACGAAACGCTACTTTGCCGCTGACGGCAGACTGCTTTGCATCAAAGATAGGTTCGATAATGAGATTGTCTTTAAACATACCGAATTGCCGGTAACTAATATCGCTCCCAACAACGACTTCGAATTTGTTGAAACTGAGGGTATGTGAGATTTGCAGGGAACCATCTGTCACAGCTATGACCAAACTTACGGCAAAGATGACATGACATCATTAAAATTCAGTGGTTCAGGGCAGACAAACTTAAGTTGTTTTTCCGCATATATACCTGTTGTTGGCAATACCAAGTACTACCTGTCCGGATATATCAAAAACCAGTTGTACGCCGGGTGGTCGGGGCTATATTATCGCGAGTATGACCTTTCCTATAATGAAATCAAGCGGGCTACGCATCAGGATGCTCCGATCGGTGACTGGTCGCTCCAGGAACGGGAATTTACCACCTCCTCTAATGCCAAATATATTCGCATCGAGTTCCAACAAACCTCAGCAGGGGGTACTTCATCCCTTGACAAAGTCCGGTTAGACCGTGCCTGGCCCCTCATTTCCGAAATAACCGACTCTATCGGGCGTAAAGTAACCTTCTCCTATACGGATACCCTTTACGTCGAAAACGCCTCCGATGCAGGAGCAATTACGGTAACCGTAACAGACCCGGCCCAAGAGAACAGTTACAGCTTCAGCTATACGCGTATACAGAAGCTCGTCAACTACAACTGGCCGACATGGGGCGAACAGCGCAGGTATCCTTATTTAGATAAGGTCGAACATTCAATTGCAAACAGTGATAAAGATACCACCTATGCCTATACCGAATATGATGAAAAATTCTCCTTTAACAGCAAGAACACGAGTGGCACCTATCAGAACTCCAAACGCCCACTCCTTAATCAAGTTACCTTGCGCAATTCCAGGGTAAACTACGCATATGGAATAACCACTAAACACTTGGGAGAGGTCGGCTTCTATGAAACCCACAGGATAATAGACCGCTATGAACAGCAGGAAACAGACCCAGGATACAGTGTGAATGAAGACAATAAGCAGACCTATACCTACAATGGAATATATGGGAGTACCCATCCTGACAATGAGACGGGTTACCCCGAACCCTATTCTCTGGCCGAGGACCCCGCATTCCTATTTACCTCAACAATGCTGCAGACAAACGGACTTAAGACCGAAAAGACTTTTAAGGGTAAATATGAATATAAAACAGTCAAGTATAACACCGTAAGCGGGGAAAAAGAGGCAACCACCAACGAGACCTACGACACCCGTTTCCCGGACCAGCCCACCAGGGTCAAACTGGAGCAGACCAACACTCAGGGGGCAACGAGCGTCCTTTATACCGGGTCCTCCTATAACGATTGGGGTGGCCTGTCTTCCGAGACCAGAGGGCTCACAGCGCTGCAATGGCAGGATGGCGTTACCAGGAGTGAGCATACTATAAATTATGCCTACCATCCTGAATTTAAGTTTCTGATCTCCAAGACATATTACCAGTCTCCAGATGAGCAATTGACAGAAACAACCTCTTATGACAGCTTGGGACGTAAGATTAAAGGGATAAACGCCAAAAGTGAAATCTCCGAATACTTATATCAGGACCTGGCGCATCCGGGCAATCTTACAACCTTGATCCAGTATCATGATGACGGCAGGACCACGAAAAAGGCCTTTGACTACTCCGGCGCCTATTATGCCTGGGCGACATCCATATCTGATTACTACAGTGAAAACGGAGTTCCCAAAACAAGCGTAACCCAAAATACCTATGAATTTATCTGGGGGAATGTTTTGACTAGTTCCGGCCCGGACCCGATTGGCATCACTACTTATGAATATGATGACCAGGGCAGGGTAATCAAAATTACTTATCCTCCCGCGACAGGGGAGACGGGGCAGTATGTCATTGTTGACAATTTTAACTATGCAGGCAACTATATCTTTAGCGATACCAGTTATCCCGAGCATTACGGGAAGATGATTTTCAAACTTAACACCTATAAGACCAAGTACGTGGGAGGAAACCTGGTTGAGACCTTTTCCGAGGCCAATACCTATTTTGATGACCACGGCAGTGTTATATTTTCTCAGTACAAAGACGGTATTACCTGGGTCAACACTATCTATAATTACAATTCTTATGGCCAGTTGACCTGTTCTAAAGACCCATATGGGATTCCAACCGACTATGAGATCGACGGCTGGGGACGTCTCAAGAGCGTGACTGATGCAACGGATAACAAACAGGTTGTTGAATATGATACATTTAGCCATACGAAAAAGACCTATTTTATACCCAACGGTGGTGTAGAAGAAAATCATTATATTGAAGCATACGACCAGTGGGGCAAGGTTGTTGCTAGGAAGGGGTACCCCGACGGGTTTAGCAGTCCTGCAATCCAGGAAAATTACGAATACGACCTCGTGGGCAACCTTACCAAATTAACGGACGCCAGAGGGAACAGTACCTATTATCAATATGATGCCATGGACAGGATTAGCAAAGTGACCAACCCGTTAGGAGAAGTGACCTCATGCGACTATGACCGGTTGGGCAATCTTTCTCAGCTTAAGCAGTACGAGGATGATAAGACGTTTGTCACCACAAAACTATATGATGAAAGAGGGCTTCTGGTTCACAATCAGCCCCCCGCGGGGAACTCCCTCACCTTCAAATACAATGCTGCCGGGCTTCCTGTAGAAATAACCGATGCAGCAGGGAAAACAGCTGCCATGAGTTACGACAGCAAAAGTCAGCTGATAGAAAAAACAGTCAACCAGAACAAAATTAATTATTATTATGATCCCTTGGGCGGCATCAGCAAATATGAAGTCTGGGAAGGGAGTACCCCAAAAGAAAGCCTCACCTATACTTATACCTCAACCGGCTTAACCCAAGAAAGGGCTAGCGGCAGCTATCTTGTACAGTTTCAGTACGACTTCATCGGTAATAAGACTCAGGTTATCGACCCCTTCGGGTATGCCGTAAACTACAACTACGATGAAATCCTTTACCGGTTACAAAATATTACCTCCGGCGGTAAAATCTTTACCTACGAATACTACGCCGACGGGATGATAAAGGCCGTCAACTATCCTGCTCTAACAGGAGGCGGGACACTTCGGACGGAAATGACCTATGATAACATCAACCGCCTGACAGCATTAATTAACCTTAAGAACGGACAGGACATTTCCCGGTATGTCTATACCTATGACAACAACGGAAACGTACTCACCGTCACTGAAAATGAAATGGAAACAACCAAATATACCTATGATGCTCTCAATAGGCTAACAGGAACATCGAGGCCAAATGGCGAATATACCCAGTATGTCTACGATACCCGCGGTAACAGAAAACAGACCTCCGGCGTGACATTAAATGAACAGGAATTCATTCCTGCAGACATTGACTACAACGACTGGGATGAACTCTCAACCTTCACCAATTCTGCAACAAGCGAGACATACATCTACGAAAATGATGCCGAAGGTCTGAGGATGAAAAAAACAGGCCCCGACGGGACCATAAGGTATCATTATGACAACAGCGGCAGGGTAATAGCTGAATCAAATGCCAGTGGTCAGGTGACAGCCCAGAATATATGGGGGCACAAAATGTTAGCCCGTAAAATCGGCACAAACTACTATTATTACCTTTACAACGGCCACGGCGATGCAGTACAGATATTGGATGAAGCCGGAAATGTAGTGAACAGCTATGCCTATGATGAGTGGGGCAATAGCTTAGGCAAGGAAGAGACGATTGCCAACCCGCTACGCTACGCCGGCGAATACTTCGATGAAGAGAGCGGCCTGTATTATCTGAGGGCGAGGTATTACGATCCCACAATTGGGCGAT
>DIVP01000152.1 GCA_002422465.1 Peptococcaceae bacterium UBA6129
CGACACGTGCGTCCAGTTGTCCCGTGTTGGGTATGAAAAACAGCGGCAGCGCGCCGTAGCCAGCCGAGCCGGCAAGCCGGCTTGCGGAATTCTCCGGACCGGCGTTCTGTGTTTTTTCGGCGGCGATTGCCATCGGCGCGGGCAGCATGACCGCCACCATTACTGCGCACAGCAGCCACGCCAGAATTTTTTTCTTCACGAATAACACCTTCCTTCTCAAAAATTGGGGTTAGGCTTTCACGTCCCGCTTAGTGTCCGGCGGGCTTGCCCGCAGCCGATTAAGCAGTTCATCCAGCATCGGCCCGTTCACCGGCTTTAAGATGCTCGCAAACGCCGATATCCCCTTTACGTGTTCAAGCTCCTTCGCAAAAGCGGTCACGAAAACGATCCGGGCTGTGGGGATTTGCGCGAGTATCTGTTTCGCCAGCTCCGCGCCGTTCATCCTCGGCATGGAGAGGTCAAGGAAAAACACGTCGGGCCGTATTTTGGGAGCAGCTTCCAAAGCCGACGCAGATTCGGTAAACGCGCCCGCGATCTCCACGGTGCCGGAGCGCGAGAGCAGATAAATCATGTCGTTGAGGCAAAGCGGCTCGTCGTCCACAATCATCGCTCCACAGGTCATCCCTTCTTTCGGGCATGGTTTCAGCCATACTGCCCAAAGTATAGCACAGGCACCTTACAAAACCTTACAAACGGGGAAAGCCTGGTTTCATGTGGGTTTGCGGGTTAGCGTGGACATAAAAAGACCGCTTTTGGGGGCGTTTTGAGCCCTTTTCAAGCGGTCATGCAAAAAAAATTATAAGTATTTTGAGGAGGGTTATCGGGGAGGGAACACGCTTTTGTTCAGCGTTTCACGGCCTCGTAATGCTCCCGGTAAACAGCGGCGGGCTTCACCCGCAACTCTTTTTTGAGAACGCGGGCGTATTCCTCGTACCGGGCCGTAAAAGCGACGCGGTTGCCGGTTTTCATGTATAAGTCCAAAAGCGCGCCATATCCTTCCGCACACAAGGGGTTCCGCGCCAGCAGCGCATTTAAGACGCTTTCGGCATCAAGGGCGTTTCGCTTCGCCGCGAGGGAACCGGAGAGCGAGAGCGCGACGCGCTCGTATTCGTCCTCCACGTCCCGCGCGCTCTCAAGCGCCCACTCGCAGGTTTCGTTTTCCAGATACGGCCCCCGACAGAGCGTAAGCGCCCGCACCGCCTCCCGCGCGTTCTGTGCGGACAGCGTGGCGTTCTGCTTTGCAAAGCGCATGAAGTCCGTATAGTCACACACGCCGGGCGCGACCACAAGGGCGTTGTCCTCTGTCAGCCGGATAAGCGAGCGTGAATTATCCCAACAGTCCAGCAGGGTTTTGAGGCGTGAGAGGGTGACGTACAGGTTGTTCAGGGTGTTCGGGTCGCTCTTGCCCCTGAAAAGCGCGTTCAGCAGTTCTCCCCGCGCGGCGGCGACGCCGCGCCTGTCGATCAGGTACAGCAATAGCTCACGCACCCTGCGGGTGGGGAAACGGGCCGCGTTGTCCGAAACAATTTCAAAGGAGCCGAAGCACCGTATGGTGAGGCCGTCACACTTTTCGCTTTCCGGGTGCAGCAGCGCATACTGTTTGCGCAGATGGGAAACCGTGTCTATAAGCCGCTTGTCCGGCACGGGCTTTACGAGGAAGTCCAGCGGGTAGGATTGGTAGGCGTCAAGGGCGTATTTCTCATAGGCCGTCACGAACAGGATGATAACGCCCGTGTGCTTTTCCTGTATCTTGCGAGCAAGCTCCAACCCGCTCATGTGGGGCATGTCAATGTCTAGAAACACCGCGTCGGGCCGGTCGTTTTCGATGGCCTGCGCCGCTTTGAGGGGATGGGTGAAGGTTCCAGCGATTTCAATATCCGGATACCCCGAAAGCTGCCATGAAAGCTCGTCCAGACAGGGCTGCTCGTCGTCAATGAGGAACACGCGCATCGGCTTTAGCCTCCTTCCAAGGGATTTCCATATACGCCTCGCAACCGCCGCCCTCCGGCACGGCAAAACCAAGCTGTGTGCGGTAGAGCTTCGACAAGCGGCGGTTGATGTTCTCAATGCCCACGCTTTGCCGCCCCAGCGCCGAGGGCCTGACGCCGTAGCCGAGGCCATTGTCGCGGACGCCGATGCGGGCTTTGGTTTTCTTCACACGCCTGGCGTAAACGACCACCGTGCCGCCGCCCTCCTTTTCCCGCAAGCCGTGGACAAAGGCGTTTTCCACAAGAGGCTGCAAAATCAGCGGCGGTAGCAGGATATTATCGGCCTCGATGTCATATTCCACCTGAATTTTATCCCCGAAACGCATCTGCTCGATGCTCACATAGGCGCGCACAAGGGCAAGCTCCCGGCTCAGCGTTATCAGATCGTCGCTGTCATAATCGTAAAAGCCCCGGAGGTAGCTGCTCATATCCTGCAAAAGTTCCCTCGCGCGGGCGGGGTCGGTGCGGACGGAGGCGGCGATGCCGGTCAGGGAATTGTGAATGAAGTGCGGGCGTATCTGGCCTTTGAGGAAGGAGATTTCAAGCTGTTGCGCGCGGTGGTAGCGCCGCGCAACGATGACGCATTGCGCGGTAAACAATATCATGTATTCGACGGCCGAGCCGGTCAGCAGGTAGAAGCCCGTTGACCAGTCCTCCACAAACATGCCGTAGAAGATGAGGGCCAGTATGAACGAGAGCGAGAAGAACAGCATGGGCGCGTCCGGCTGTCCGCGCCACGCGGCCCGCCCAAGCTGCGCCGTCACCTCCGCGATGACAAGCAGCAGGATAATGTTCATCACATTGTAGGCGCTTGCGATAGTTGCAAAAGGCAGCAGGATTACGGCCAGTGTAACCGCTGCGCAGTAGGCCAGCAGCGCCGCGACCTGCCACTTTCGGACGATATTGCCATAGGTGCAGTAGACGAAATAGAGCAGCAGGAACTGTATCCAGATCAGGGTGAGGTAATCGATCCAGCCGAAGCCCGATATGGGCATGTTCGGCAGTATATAGGTAATCGGGCTGTCGCCGTAGAGGGTAAGGCGCACGAGCATCAGCGCGCCGATACCGGCCAGAATCAGCACGTCCCGTTCCTGCTGCCGCGCGGCGTAGAAAATGAAGAAGAAAAGGCAGATGCAAACGACGCCGCCGAGCGTCGCCATGCCGACAGCCGACAGCGCGGAGTCGAAGCCTGAAACCTGTCCGGCCGTGCCGAAAATAAGAGGCTCCCACATGCCGCCCACGGCGTAGGCGTCGTTGCTGATTTGCAGGATGATATTGAAGCTGTCCGATTGCGGCGTAAAGGCGGCAAGCTGGGGGCGGTAGGACGACACGGG
The DNA here is from genome assembly GCA_002422465.1 of Peptococcaceae bacterium UBA6129. Taxonomy (GTDB): domain Bacteria; phylum Bacillota; class Peptococcia; order DRI-13; family UBA6129; genus UBA6129. The sequence continues at coordinate 3,323 of DIVP01000152.1, forward strand.
CGCGTCCGCCCTGTCCCCGAAGGTTCCGTTTTGCGCGAGTAGGGTTTTGTCTATATAGAGCTTATATGCCGAGGCCATGTTTTGGATACGGATGCCGTATTCCGTTCCCGGTTGCGCGCCTGTCACATGCAGGCGGTAGGTGGCGTGCCCGAAGCCGGGCAGTTCGCCAAGTTCGGTTTCGTAATAGTTCCACTCGCCGGGTGCGCTGACGATGACAGGCGCTTCCATGCCGCTTTCAAGCTGCGTGCCGGTCAGCAGCTTATCCCAATAAAATTCCCATTCGCCCGTGACCTCGAACGCGCCGTTTTTATTCCACTCCGCGAGGTTCAGAATTCCGTTTTGCGCATAGGATGTCGAGGTATACGAAACGGAGGAGTGGATGTATAATCCCGCCATTACCGCTATCGCTATGAGTATAGGCAGCGCCACCCACGCCGCTCGCTTTGCGCTCATGCGTTCACCCCTATCAGCGCCGGTCAGCTGTTTGCCGGATCGCTTTATGATACGTCCGTTATGTTTTTTGTCAGGCATTTTTATTCCGATGTATATACTATTTTAACATAGTGTTTTCCAGTTATCAACGAACGGCAGGCGGAAAAGGAATGCGCACAGATGTCCTCACGCATCAACGAGATGGAGATTATCATTGGAAAGCTCTATGAGGACAACGCGCTCGAACGTATTTTGCCAGACCACTTTCAACGGCTCCTCGGCAACTATGGATCGGAGCAGAAAGAGTTGCAAAATAAACGCGACAGCCTGCAAAAGGAACTATCCGAGCCAAAAACAAAAGCCGACGAAACCGAGCGGTTCCTTCAGCTTATTGCGGGCTACATGGATATTCAGGAGCTGACCGCGCCGATGCTCAACGAGCTGATCGACCGGATCGAGGTCGGGAAAAAGGAAACGGTCGACGGCGTCAAAAGGCAGGAAATCCGGATTGTTTATAAGTAGTTTTGCTATGTGGAGTTTGAGCAGCTATGGGATCTCCCTGTAACGGTCAAGGAGCGAACGGCTCTGGTTCAGGCAGCGGTTTGAAAATATGAAGTTAAAATATGGAAACTAATTGAGCATTTCAAAAACAGGGATATTATCCTCCTTTTTCCTCCAGAGCAAACAAGAATCGGAGCGTTACTTGGTACGATTATACCCTTACTATAATATACTATAAATAGAGAATGAAATACTGGGATAAAAATAAGTCGTACGTCCGAAGCAATTGCGAAGAGATTTGAAATCTGACATAAAAAAATATTGATGAATGGGGAATACAAATCACGAAAGAAGACTCAAGAGCTTAAGTTTTGGGCTTTGGTTGGAATGATATATGTAAAAAGTTTTTGTATGGGGGCATCTATTATGGATTATTATAAATTAGCAAAAGATAATTTGGATAAAATAGAGAAGATGCTTGAAGGAAGAATAATTAGCAATGAATGTCCTTACTGTAAAAAGGAACAACAGGTAATGATAATAACAACTGAAAAAGCGGTATGTATGGTTTGTAAAAATGAGTTTCCGATAAAAATACGTTTACACTTTGATTAAGTAATACAATAATATTAGATATTATTTCAAATATGGGTAGACCGCCCCAATTTATAACATTATTGACCGGTTGTTCGAACTGTATAGGAGGATATCGTATGCCTAATGAATTTGAAATGATCAATCAAGCTCAAAAGATACTCAATGCAGCCTTTAAATGCATATCTATAAGAGGTTATGCAAATGTTTCCTTACGGAATATTGCTGATGATGCCGGTGTTGTATTAAGCCAGCTGAATTATTACTACAAAAACAAAGAAGGACTATTTACTGAAGTAATAAAAATGATGGCACAACAATATTTACAGGAAATTGAGGCTATCTTGAAAAAAGGAAAATCTGAAAAAGAAAGGATATCCTATCTGATCGTATATTTTCAAGATATGTTAAGTAAAAATCCTGAATTGTTCAAACTTTTTTTTGATTTAACCAGTATGGCTCTTTGGTCACCGTCTATAAATGGACTTGTCAATGATCTTTTCGATAGCTTAACTGGCTTAATGGACAAATATATTATAAGTGGCTTTTATCATAAAGAAAATTTTAAAGATTATTCATCTGTATCACTGTCTAGAATGATGCTAGGCACAATATTTGGGACTTCAATACAAGCCATGTTAGCGTATGGGAAAGAAGACATGATTGATTCATTAACGACATTAAAAGTCCTGTTTGAGTAAAATAGATTTAAAAGCGACTGGCATCTATATTCACCTAACTTCTCAATCAAAAATATCCATTTTTTGATACCAGGTTTTAATCAATCCACCCATAAATAGGTTGAACATGCTGGTTTGGAACTCTTTTCCTTTTTTGATGTACTCAGGATTTTTGACAATGGGGCCAAAGGCAGAAAAATAGGCGAGAATCGCTTCATTGTCGAGAGAGGAATCAATATCGCCTGAGCATTTCCCTTCTTCCATAAACTGCATGATTATCGGGAGAGCGTGAGTGGCAGTCATTTCCTTGATAAGCCTAAGAAGTTCAGGGTCGTCCCATGCCGTCGAATGGATAAACCGCTCTCCAATCCTTTCCCTCCCGGCAAGCCTTGTGCTCAGAAGTTCGAGCAGCCTTTGATGAAAGGGCTTGGCGCTTGAAAGGATGGTTTCATATTCCCTCATGAGCAGCTCAATCCATGAGAACATTGCCTCTTTCGCCAATGTTTCTTTATCCCCGAAATATTTGAACAGAGTAACGCGGGACACATTCGCTTTTGCCGCAATATCGGTGACACTGACCGCCGCAATGCCCTTTTCTGCGAACAGTTCCTGCGCCACTTTTACTATGGCATCCCGCTTTTCCTGGGTTCTTCTCTCGTATCCGTTCATACTTACACCTGCCTTCTGGGTTCAGTATACCACTAATATGAACCGACGTAAATTGCAAGTTCAATTCATATTGACTTGTAGATAGAAAAAGAGTATAATGAACTCAAAACATATATTGGTTCATTATTTGAAGAGATGCTTCCGCATATGAATATAAAAGGGTCGGCATTGAATACGAAGCAGAAAACTCATATTCAACCTGTCTTTTTCAATTAATAAAGGGAAACGTTTTGCCAGGTAAGATTATTAATATTGGGAGATAATCATATGAAAATACAGTTGAAGAACGAAATGGAAACTCTGATAATCCCGCTGTATGGCAAAGCTAAGATGAGCAAAACGGGAGTTTTTAAGGATCCATATGCCGAAGCGGCGATAGGCAAGCTTGATTACGATTACTCAAGGTTAAAAATCCAGAATAAAACACAGGTCATGCTTGCAATGCGCGCGGCAATTATTGACGATTTCTCCAAGGGCTTCATCGGAGAAAATCCAAGCTGCTTGGTTTTGCATCTCGGTTGCGGACTTGATGCACGGTTTATGCGGTTGGGACTTCATATTGGAATGTGGTATGATTTGGATTTCCCAGCGGTTATTGATATAAAAAAACAATTGTATGGTGAAACAGACAGCTATAAATACATTGCTTCCTCTGTTACAGATCTCAGATGGCTGGATGGTATAGGAACAGTCGAAAATGGGGTAATTGTTATTGCAGAGGGATTGTTCATGTATCTATCTGAAAATGAGATAAAAGCACTTTTCAGCGCTCTGAAATCGAAGTTCAGGAGTTATACAATAATTTTCGATGCATATTCCAAATTGACTGCAAAAAGTTCGAAGTATCATCCGTCCTTGAAAAAAACAGGCGCAACGATAAAATGGGGTATTGATGACCCCCGTGAAATCGAAGGTTACACTAAGGGGGCAAAGCATTTGAAAACACTCTATCTGACTGATAAAAACGTGATTGAAATGCTGCCCGAAAACTATCGCCCAATATTTAAGCTTGCAGGTCTTTTCAAAAGTTCAAGGGAGGCACACAGAGTTTTTGTTATAAATGTTAGAGAATAAAAATGGCAAGTATTCATTGTGATTCCCAACTCATAATCAGCAGATAAAGTACTTGATCCGTAAAAATGTTACCTATGATTAATTACAAAAGAAATTTCAGCCATGATGAATTAACGGCGGTAAAGGATGTTGAGATTAGTTATGAAGAATAAACACAATTTTATTGTAAGAATGATTTTCATTGGATGTCTTATTCTCTCGTTAAGTGGTTGCGGGAATAGCAGGCCGCAGCAGAACAGCCCCGGTGAAGTACCTTCTGGTACCAGCAGTTTAACTAAGTCATCAACAAGCAACAGTGCAAATGCTGAGGATACCTCAAATAGAGAAGGAAATTTTTCAGAAATCCAGATGAAAAATTCCAAAGAGGGCTGGGCGAGAAGTCTGCAAGCCGTCTTTAGAACGGAGAATGGCGGAGGCAACTGGATAGATGTAACGCCTTTGGATATAAAAGCTATAAAAGCGCAATATCCTATTCAGGCATCCTTTTTCCTTGATGAGAATTGCGCCTGGATCATGCCATACCAGGAAACCCAGACCCAATACGTAAGACGCACGATTATTTTCAGAACACTGGATAAAGGGGCACATTGGGAAAAATTTGAGCTATCACAGACCAATATTGGTACGCAATTATTCTTTGCAGATAAAAATAGAGGCTGGATGACTATTTCTCAAGGGGTGAGCTTAGGGCACCACCCATTTGATCTCTACGTAACAGAAGATGGGGGTAAAACATGGGATAAAATCCATAGTGTAAGCTTCGAGAACCTTTCTGCTTCCTCCATTCCTTTGGATGGATTTATTAGCGGATTCTATTTTGTAGATGCCCAAACCGGCTGGCTGGCCGGTACTACAAGTATGGGCTTGCCGGTCTTTGAGCAAACCACAGACGGAGGCGTCACCTGGGAAGATGTCGAATTCCCTTACCAGGAAGGCAGCATATTGGGCAGTGAGAACCATATGGGTGATACCAGCGTCAAAGTTGACCCTCCCACCTTCTTTAACCGGACGCATGGTTTGATACAGATAGAATACTTCTACTCCGTTAATAACGAACATTACAGTTTATTTTATCATACGGGTGACGGCGGCAAATCCTGGACAAAGAAAGATGAAAAAATAGTGTATATTGGCTCAGGCAACCTTAAATACAGCTTTGCGGATAAGAATAATGGATGTCTTATTGCAGACGGTAAGGCGTTTATGAAAACAGCGGACGGCGGGACAACCTGGATATCTGTAAATGCTCTATCGGCCCTATCCCTTAAAGGGATTTTGGATATACAGTTTGTCGATATAAGTAACGGATGGATACTTGATGAAACCGGCCTGTTTAAAACAACGGATTCGGGAAAGAGCTGGGAAAAGATTGCGCTTAACCTCAGCGAAAGAAATGATTGAATAGTCTGGAATGCTTATTGAAGCAAAAAGACTTGAACCTTCATGTTTTAGGTCCTTTTGTACATGCAATTTTTATGTTATACTGTATGCAGATTATGTATATATTTTCCTTACGGAAGTGTAGCCCATGAAAATGCCAAGTACAATTGAAAATAATATGTTTGCTCCATGTGGTATGAATTGCATGGTTTGTTATAAACATTGCTATTCAAAAAAATCTTGTGCAGGCTGTCTGGCAAGCGATTTAGGTAAACCAGAACATTGCTGCAAATGTAAAATTAAGGATTGTGCCAAAGATAAAGGCATTGCATATTGCTACGAATGTACAGGATTTCCCTGCAAACAAATAAAAACCCTCGAGAAAAGCTATAATAAGCGATATGGTGCAAGCATTATTCGTAGCAGCATTACAGTCAAGGACAGTGGGATAGATGCCTTTATGAAGGCAGAATTGGACAAATGGACTTGCCAGCATTGTGGAGGAATAATCTCCTTACATGATGTCGAATGTAGCGAGTGCCAAGAAAAGACAACCTCAAAAAAATGATCACAGTAATCATTGACCTTGAAGATGAAGAGTCCCCGGTAGTAATACATGGTTTGAATGCAATCTATTTGAAATCAATCAATAAATGGATCAGATTAGATTCAAGAGGAAATAAGCCGGACGTAAATGCACAGTTTTCACTTTTTTTATGGCAGAATAAATTGAGACACCCTTTGTGTATCAATACAAAAGAAGATATTTCAATGTGGATGAGTTTAATCGAAGTGGTCAAAGATATACCTAAACAATAAAATGAGATGCTGCTATGGACTACCGAGTTATTGAAAAGAAAGCATTTACTGTTTATGGTATTGAAGAGATTTTTACTACTGAAAATGGAGAGAATTTAAAAGCAATAAAAAATTTTTGGAAACAAGCTATTGGAGATGGTAGAATTGACAAGCTCGCTAAATCGACAAATCTTAAGGACTCGAAAGGATTATGCGCTGTAAATGCAATTTGTGACTATCGAAGTACAGGTGGAAGTACATTTCCTTATATGCTCTTTGCATTCATGACAGATCAAAGCAATGCAGATGGTTACAAGATTGTAGAAATTTCTGAGGCTACCTGGGTTATATTTAAAACAAAAGAGCATACGGAAGATTACAATAATCTAGAAACAGGTAAATGTTTTTGCGAGATATGGATAAGAGTTACACCCAAAGAGTAATAATTTTCTTAGTTAATTTTAAGTTTTAAAGAAAAAATAATTGACAGGCAATCTATACAAAACATATAATGAATGAAAACTAATATAAGCAAAGCGTTGATGAGAAGAAGTAAGATTGATATATTTCTACAGAGAGTTCCCGGATGCATGGGCGGGCGGCAAATATTATTTGCGACCAGCCCCGGCAGGTGAGAGGGGCAGAAAACATCATTCTGAATACATCTCTGAGCTTCACACCGAAAAGAAGGGAACAAAACAAATCCCTTATTAGGCTGCTGGCGGAATCCTGCACACGTTATAGTGCTAGAGGATAGCATGCTTTAAAGCATTAGTCCTCGACAAGGTCAACACTTAAAAGTGTTGGTAAATTGAGGTGGTACCACGGGAATAAGACTCTCGTCCTCTGATTAATTCAGATGACGGGAGTTTTTTATGTCCATACAAAATAAAGGAGGAGCGTTATTATGATGTCAATTGATGAACAAATCAAAATCATTGCGAAAGGAGCAGATGAAATCATAAGCATGGATGATCTGAGGGGAAAACTGGAGAGAGCACAGAAGACGGGTATGCCGCTTATTGTAAAACTCGGGATGGATCCAACTGCACCGGATATTCACCTCGGTCATACGGTCGTCCTTCGGAAAATCAAACAGTTTCAGGATTTAGGGCACCGGGCGGTCATTATCATTGGTGATTTCACTGGAATGATTGGCGATCCTACAGGAAAATCAAAAACAAGGAAGCAGCTAACCCGGGAGGAAGTTATAAAAAATGCCGAGACATATGAAAAACAGATTTTTAAAATACTGGATAAACAAATGACGGAAGTGAAATTTAACAGCGAGTGGCTTTTCAAGCTTAATTTTGCTGATGTTATCAAGCTGGCATCTAAAAGTACTGTTGCAAGATTGCTTGAAAGAGATGATTTTCATAATCGCTTTCAAGAGCATGAAAGCATAGGTGTTCATGAGTTATTTTATCCTTTGATGCAGGGTTATGATTCGATTGAGCTAAAAGCAGATGTTGAAATTGGAGGAACTGATCAAAGATTTAATATTCTGATGGGAAGAAACCTGCAAAAGGATTATGGGCAGGAAAGTCAGGTTGCCATGTTCATGCCTATTCTTGAAGGTACGGATGGAATAGAGAAGATGAGTAAAAGCCTTGGCAATTATATTGGGATTGATGAAGAGCCAAAGGATATGTATGGGAAGGTAATGTCCATTCCTGATAATCTAATCACGAGGTACTTTGAGCTGATTACCGATATACATCCGGATGAGTTGGCTATGATAAAGGAAAGCCTAAACTCAGGCAATATCAATCCCCGCGATATGAAGATGAGACTGGCAAGAGAAATAACAGCCTTATACTATGGACTAGATGTGGCAGTGTTGGCAGAAGAACATTTCAAATTGGTGTTTCAAAGACGTGAATTGCCGGAAAGTATTGCAGAATATGAGATTCCTCTGAGTATGATTGAAAGCGATGGCATAGACGCAGTAAAACTTTTGGTATCAGCTGGTTTTGTGTCAAGTAACAGTGAGGCCAGAAGGCTAATTTCGCAGGGTGCAGTAAAAGTGAACGGCAATAAAATTTCAGAATTTAAAATTGCCGGATTATGTGATGGCGATGTAGTTCAGGCAGGAAAACTTAAGTTTATAAAAGTAAGAATTAAGGGGCAGTGCGCTGACAAATAAATACAAATTTTTGAAATTACCTGTTCCCTTTACTAGATTTATAGAAGATAATGGAAGAGTAAATCAGAACAATGGGTAAAATGCTTCAAACAATCATCAG
>DIVP01000116.1 GCA_002422465.1 Peptococcaceae bacterium UBA6129
ATTATCATTTTTTCATATCTTATTTAATTAAAAACCCCGTATTATGATAATTAGCTTTCTAAACCTCCCTTTCGTCACAGTAAACGTTTGCATTACCACTATATCCTCCGCTTTGTCAATATCTTATCCCCCTTTTAATGCACCTATAAAATCGCAGGGCCAACATTTAACATAATGCATGAATGCTAGCTACTATAACAATCAATTTTATTGCTTAAATAAAGTTTGTTTATCGGTATACGAAAAGTGTCATGAATACGTGCTATATTTATAAATTCTGTAATGTAAGATATTTTCGGTTGCATTATAGTATACTTATCTCTCTGTTATAGTATCCTCTGTAGCTTTATTCTGCATTTTCCACACAAGTCCTTTTATCTTCAGTACTAATTAATGAAAAAAACTGCCTGAAACGAAACCGCTGAAAAGATTTAAGTATACCACGGTGAATTTCCATACAATCACTCTTAATTTTTCATTAGTAAGTTGATAAAAAAATAGCTTAGATGTCCTTAAAACTACCAGGAAATCTAAGCCGCTGCTATACTTACTCTATCATGTCTTTGCAATTATTCCCACTCTATAGTGGCCGGCGGCTTCGACGTGATATCAAAGACGACACGGTTAACATTGGCCACCTCATTGACAATCCTGTTTGAGATTCGCTCTAGCAACTCATAAGGTAAACGCGCCCAATCAGCCGTCATGGCATCATCACTGCTCACGGCCCTGAGGACAATCGGATACGCGTAAGTACGTTCATCGCCCATGACCCCTACGCTCCTGATAGTTGGTAATACGGCAAAGCTCTGCCAGAGGCTTTGATAAAGACCGGCCTTTAGTATTTCTTCGAGAATGATGGCATCGGCTTCGCGAAGGATTGCCAGCTTCTCTTCCGTGATATCGCCAATAATTCGTATGGCCAGACCCGGGCCTGGGAAAGGCTGACGTGTTACTATAGCCTCGGGCAGCCCGAGTTCCCTGCCCACCTGCCGTACTTCATCCTTAAACAGAAGACGCAGCGGTTCAATTAAAGCAAATTTCATATCCTTTGGCAGTCCGCCAACATTATGATGCGATTTTATCGTAGCTGCAGTAGTAGTACCACTTTCTATCACGTCAGAGTATAGAGTGCCCTGCACTAAAAAATCGATATCCCCTAATTTCTGGGCTTCATCCTCAAAAACCCGGATAAACTCACTGCCAATGATCTTGCGTTTCGTTTCCGGGTCACTGACACCTATAATTTTATCAAGAAATCTCTTCGCGGCATCGACAAAGACGAGATTCATGCCAAACTTTCCGCTGAAAGTATCTTTAACCTGCTCTGATTCACCTTTACGCATGAAACCGTGATCTACATAAACACAGGTCAGCTGATTACCGATCGCCTTATGTACCAGCGCTGCCGCAACCGATGAATCCACCCCGCCGCTTAAGGCACAGAGAACCTTTTTTCCGCCTGCCTGGATTCTGATACTATTCACTTGCTCATCAATGAACGAGCCCATTGACCATTCCCCGTGACAACCACAAATCTTATATAAGAAATTTCTAAGTATCTCCTGACCATATTCCGTATGTTTTACTTCCGGATGAAATTGCACTCCATACAGTTTCTTCTGTTCGTCGGCGAAGGCCGCATATGGCGTATCACCAGTAACGGCACAGGCGAGAAATCCTTCCGGCGCCCCTGCCACGAAATCACCGTGACTCATCCAGCACTGCTGCCGGCCAACAAGCCCTCTAAATAAAGGGTGCTCTGTTTGCACATCCACGATGGCTTTACCATACTCGCGTTTCCCGGACCTTCTGACATCCCCGCCCAAAAGATGCGCAATTAGCTGCATCCCATAACAAATTCCCAATATCGGTATGCCCTGTTCAAAAATCTCCGTACTCACTGCAGGCGCTTTGTCGGCATAGACACTGGCCGGCCCGCCGGAGAAGATAATCCCTTTTGGCTTCATTGCTGCAATTTGCTCGACCGGTGTATTATACGGCAGCATCTCCGAATAAACATTCAGCTCTCTCACGCGCCTGGCAATCAACTGGTTATATTGTCCGCCGAAATCCAAAACAAGAACTAATTCATGTTGCTGAATCAAAAAGGATCCCCCTTCCATTCTCGCCTAAACTATATAAGCAGGTACAATTAGGTGCTTTTTAATACACCCAAATAAGGAAGATTGCGGTAATTCCCATTACAATCCAATCCGTACCCTACGACAAATTCATCAGGCAGCTCATAACCATTGTAATCAGGCACAAGCGGAACCCTCCTTCGGCTTGGCTTATCTAGGAAGGTGCAGATTTTCAGACTGGCTGGATTCCGAGAAAGAAGGTTCTCCTTTAAATAACTTAAAGTCAGCCCCGTGTCGATGATGTCTTCAACTATCAAGACATCCTTGCTAATAATATCTGCTTCCAGATCCTTTAATATCCTTACAACACCCGAAGTCTGGGTTGAGGAACCATAGCTCGAAACAGCCATAAAATCCATCTGCATGGGAAGGGATATCGCCCGAACCAGGTCTGACATGAAAATAATCGATCCTTTTAATATCCCGATGACAAAAAGATCCTTGTTCTGATAATCACGTGTTATACAATGCCCCAGCTCCTGAACTTTTTGCCTGATTTTCTCCTCGGGAAGCAAAACTCGGGTTATACCTGTATCCATCAAACCAACCCCCAGTCCATTTAGAAAAAAAAGAAAGCCGCAATTTCAGGCTTGTCTTCTTTCGGTTAGCTTTGATTATACCAACGCGGCTCTTCACTGTCAATAAAAGGGATACGTCTTATGATTGCCCGGAAGGCGGTTTGATCTCTATCGGACCATTGAAATCCCACAACATGACAGTCATTTGCAGCAAGTACTGAGAATTGTCCCGGTGTTCTGCCCTGACCTCAGCCTTTCTGAGTACTCCTTCTTTTTTATCTATCCACAATTTGTATGTATAATCTGTCCAATAAAGCTGTAAATACTTATTTTCACCGCGTCTCATTATTTCGTAGACGCGGCAAGCATTTCGCTGTACCTTCTCTATACCCGTGTAGGTCACATCAATCTCCTCAGGAAAATCGAATACACTCAGAGGATTTATCTCGGCGACTAATTGCTCAGTCACAGCATACGAAGCAGTTGGAATGACCACCCAATCCTTAGTCAGTGAATCACGGCGATACATCTTATCCTCAAACCGATATACCTCAACCTCAGCATTGATAATCGGCAGGCTCCCCTTGATATGTACTGCTGCTAATGTCTTTTCGCCGCTTACCTCGGATATCATCGCTTCCTCTTTGTTTATGATTCTTTTAGCTTCTGAGGTATATCGATAACTCTTGGCATTAATCGTCCTTATCAGTCCTTGACGTACATCCTCCTCTGGCGGCAGCCTCGTGAGTTCATCAAAAAGACGGATGCTCCCAAATAACAGCAGGACAAGAAGTAAGAGTCCTGCCCCCCATTTCCAGAGCTTCTTTATTCTTAGCTTTAGAAACATAATTCTCACTTTAACCACTCCTGTTATCTACCCCTGTTTTCACAGCTTGTTAATCTTTACGATAAGCACAGTAAAAATATGTCTACTTGCTATTCTACTTTTAAGTGAATATGTTTCGATTTTTTGTTATTTTTTGCAGGATTTTGTTAACATCTAACGAATTTTGAATATTAGTAATAGCTTTTGCTATAAAACGGGGTGAATATATGGATCTGGCAACGTTAATAGGACTAATTATGGCTATAGGTGGCGCGCTGGGCGGCTACCTGATTGAAGGCGGCGCATTGGTCGGCCTTTTAAGTATTACTTCAATAATGATTGTATTGGGCGCTACTTTTGGCGCAGTATTCATTTCGATGCCCATGCGCGAGCTCAAGGAAATTCCACACCTCATCAAACTTGTTTTATTCGAAAGAAACCTCGATTATGATTCCCTTATCGCAAAGATAACCGAGCTTGCAAATATCGCCAGAAAAGAAGGTATCCTGGCCCTTGAACCCCTTGCCCGCGAAATTAAACATAAATTTCTCGCCAATGGTATTATGATGGTTGTTGACGGTATGGATAAGGAAGCTGCCAAAGGCATTATGGAGGCCGAAATCAACGCCGTTCAGGAAAGGCACTATCGAAGAGCTAAAATTTTCGAACTGGCCGGAGGGTACTGCCCGACAATGGGGATTTTGGGTACGGTTATGGGTATGATTTCAATTATGAAAGAGCTTGACGAGCCTAGCACCCTCGGGCCAAAAATAGGGATGGCTTTTACAGCCACTTTATATGGTGTCGGCTTTGCCAATATCGTTTTTTTACCGATAGCCGAAAAACTAAAGAGCAAAAACCATGAGGAAATGATTTATATGGAAATTTGCATGGAGGGTATCCTCTCAATACAAGCCGGTGAGAGTCCAAAAATCATTAATGAAAAACTGATGGTTTTTGTTAATCAAAATAAACGGATTGATGATGAGGAACAACCAAATGGCAAATAAAAAAAAACCGCCTGACCATGTGAATGCTGAAAGATGGATGATATCCTATCTTGACTTCATAACTCTGTTATTCATCCTCTTCATTATCCTCTATTCTTTCAGCCAGATTGATATGAAAAAATACCAGCAGGTAGCGCAATCCCTGTCCAGTGAGTTCAGCGGCGGCGGTAACCCTGTCATGGACCAAAAGGGCGCCGGAGAAAACGGACAAGGGTCCCAGGCTGCGACAACCGCTGAAACGACCGCTCTGTCGAACCTGGCTAGTGAAATAGATACTTATGCCAAAGAGAAGGGGATCAGCGCTAACATTGACCTGCGCAGTAATGAGGTAGGCTTATATATCTCTATAACCGGAACAGTTTTGTATAATGATGCCAGTGCGGCCTTGACGCCTGAAGCTAAAGAATTTATCAACATTATTTTCCATCGTCTCAAAGAACTGCCCAACCATATCCTGATTGAAGGACATACAGATAACCGACCTATCAGCACAGCAGGATATCCATCGAACTGGGAGCTCTCTGCAGCACGCTCGATAAATCTCGTGCGTTACCTGATAGAAGAATACAATTTCGAGCCCCAGCGCTTATCTTCAGCGGCCTATGGTCAATATAGACCGGTAGCTCCTAACGACACACCAGAAGGCCAGAGCAAAAACCGCCGCGTGGAGATTATTATACTGAAATCGGAACGTACTATGGAAAAACAAAACTGAAGCAAGCTGATAAATAATACAAAAGGAGCTACCCGATCATGTAGTGAGCTTGACGGACGTCACTTCATCACATGTGGGAGGCTCCTTTTTAACGTTCTTATAGGGTTTTTGCTGTCCTGTTTTATACTAGTGGGTGGTTTGGAAAAGATATGTCGGACAGGGCTTCTTGGGTGGCCTTCCCTGCCCGAGGACTAACAGCCAAATCTCCGAGAGCTACGAAACCGACTAATCTGCCTTTTTCAACGACAGGCAAACGCCTTACCTGCACATCACCCATAAGGTCCAAAGCCGAATCCACATCCATATCTGTCTTTCCTACAACCAATTTGTCTGTCATAACATCTTTACACTTGGTAGTTTTTGGGTCTTTACCTGCGCAGACAACGCGCAGAACTATATCGCGGTCTGTCACAATTCCTTCAACATTCATTTCATCTGTACAGACCGGTACAGCGCCAATATTTTTGTCCTTCATGATCTGGGCTACATCCAAGATAGAATTGTCAGCAGAAACTGCGATGATGTCTTTTGACATGATGTCCTTTAGTTTCATCAATATGCCTCCTTTCATTTCTTTCTATAGGATTTCCCTAATAATCACGGTAAATTCATGCTAATTGATTACTCTTGGGTTATTTTTAAATAAAAAACCCCTCCGTTTCATGAACGAAGGGGACCAGAAACCAATAATTCAAAGTTCTTCCCGCAAATTATCCGTTTTTTTAGTTGCCCGCCTTGAATAGCTTATGTAAGCCTTATAATCGTCCCAGATAACCCGATGCCGGATTTCTGATGCTTTTTTCCTTGTCAGAAAAAAACCGGACTGTACGGCAAAACCGATAAGTATCGCCGTCAGCACAGTCCCGATACCGATAAGGCCACCTAAGAAATACCCTATCATCATTGCTGTTGTTTCAATGACTAGACGTATTTTCCAAACCGGCTGATGGAATTTTTTTATCAAGCCTAACATGAGACTATCACGGGGTCCCGACCCTAAACAGGCCAGCAAATACAGGCAAGTCCCCCAACCGGTAAATAGTATCCCGAAAAAGAGCATAGCCCACATCTGCCAGGTTGTAGCCGCAAAGGGAATCAACTGCTTACTCCTGATAACATCAATAAAGTAACCAATAAAATAGGTATTAAATATTGTTCCCCAACCAGGGTACTCTTTGAAAAAAGCTGCGATTATCAAAATTACTACTCCAGCCAATTGACTTATCCGGCCGATAGTCAATCCAGTAACATTGACCATGCCCAAATGAAAGACATCCCAGGGCGAAGCCCCTGCCCCTGAATGGATGGTCAGGACAATCCCAATACTGAGCAAGCATACTCCAATAAATAGCAGAATAATGCGACGTATTATGTTCATAATTTACTCCGTTTATAATATTTTGTTTACGTGTTATTTTACCACTTTGGAGTAGTTTATGTAAGCTATATATACCATGAAAAGGGAACCAAATAAAAAAGGAAGAGGCCGCTCGAAAGTTCAGTGAACTAATGAGTAACCTCTAATAATTTTTGCATTCCGTGACTTTTTCGTGACTCTAAAGTATGTTTTCAAACATGGACCCTTGTGCTTACATAGCTCAGGGGGTTTTTATTACATCATGCCGCCCATGCCGCCCATACCACCCATGCCGCCCATACCAGCAGGCATGCCACCGCCTTTATTTTCCTCTAGCTTATCGGCAACTAAAGACTCGGTAGTAAGCAGCATTGCCGCTATTGAGGCCGCGTTCTGCAGTGCGGAACGGGTTACTTTCGCCGGGTCAACAATACCGGCAGCAATCATATTTTCATAGACACCGGTGAGAGCATTAAAACCGACGCCTCTGGCACTGGTTTTAACTTTTTCTACGACAACCGATCCTTCAGCCCCTGCGTTGTAGGCAATCTGCCTAAGCGGTTCTTCGAGGGCTTTTCTGATGATTTTGATACCAGTCATTTCATCAGGAACATCAGAGGTTACATTTTCCAGAGCTTGCAGAGCGTCAATCAGGGCAATCCCGCCGCCGGCGACAATACCTTCCTCAACAGCGGCTCTAGTTGCTGCGAGAGCGTCTTCGATGCGGTGTTTCTTCTCTTTGAGCTCGGTTTCCGTAGCTGCTCCCACCTGTATTACGGCAACCCCGCCTGATAGCTTGGCTAAGCGTTCCTGGAGCTTTTCCCTGTCAAATTCAGAGGTTGTTTCTTCCATTTGTTTACGAATTTGAGAGATACGGGCATCAATATCTTTTTTCTCGCCGCGTCCTTCAACGATGGTAGTATCCTCTTTGCTAACCCTTACTTTGGCTGCACGTCCAAGCATATTCAAGTTGGTATTCTCAATTTTCAAGCCGAGATCTTCAGTAATAACTTGTCCGCCGGTGAGTACAGCGATATCTTCGAGCATAGCCTTACGGCGGTCCCCAAAACCAGGGGCTTTTACGGCAACGCACGTAAAGGTACCACGGAGTTTATTGACAATCAAGGTAGCCAACGCTTCTCCTTCAATGTCCTCGGCAATGAGCAGCAATTGTTTACCGCTTTGAACAACCTTCTCCAATACAGGCAGGATATCCTGAATGGCAGCTATCTTTTTATCGGTAATCAGTATGTAGGGATCAGCCAACATAGCTTCCATCTTATCCGTATCAGTTATCATATAGTGTGAGATATACCCACGGTCAAACTGCATTCCTTCGACAACGTCCAAGGTTGTTCCCATGCTCTGGGACTCTTCAACGGTGATTACGCCATCATTACCAACTGTTTCCATAGCCTCGGCAATCAGATTCCCTATTTCATTATCAGCAGCAGAAATCGAGGCAACCTGCGAAATAGCGCTTTTTGATTCGATTGGCTTCGCAATTTTCTTGATCTCATCCACTGCTGCGCTGACAGCCTTCTCAATGCCCTTCTTTAAAACCATGGGATTAGCTCCGGCTGCTACGTTTTTCAAGCCTTCACGAATGATAGCCTGGGCTAGCACTGTTGCTGTCGTTGTACCATCACCCGCTATATCGTTTGTCTTGGTTGCTACTTCTTTAACGAGCTGAACTCCCATATTTTCAAAAGGATCCTCAACTTCGATTTCCCGTGCTATGGTCACTCCATCGTTGGTTATAGTCGGAGATCCGAACTTTTTATCAAGCACAACATTCCGACCTTTGGGACCCAACGTAATCTTAACAGTATCAGCTAACGTGTTAACCCCTTTTTCAAGAGCTCTGCGCGCATCTTCACCAAACAAAATTTCTTTTGCCATAATTTTTCCCTCCCATTAATAAATAATTATGTCTATCCGCTATTTGTTATTTAAATGATAGCATGGATATCGCGTTCGTTTAAAATAAGTACCTCTTCCCCATCAATTTTGATCTCGGTTCCGGCATATTTTGAGTATATTACTTTGTCGCCTACCTTAACCTCCATCGGAACTTTCTGCCCATTTTCGAGGATTTTTCCGGACCCTATAGCAAGAACTTCACCATGTTGTGGTTTTTCCTTCGCCGTATCAGGCAGAACAATTCCACTTTTTGTTTTTTCTTCTTGAGCTAAGGGCTTGATTACTACTCTGTCACCGAGTGGTCTGATATTCATGAAAACGAACCTCCTTAAAATTTTGTTTTGTATTGTTAGCACTCTGCTTTATCGAGTGCTAATATTCACTAATAATAATAGTAAAGGCACCTTAACTTAGCAACTATCAAATGCCCCGTTTTTCAGCAACCATTCTTATCTGTCTTCTGTTTCCTTTAGTTTTCTGGCTTTTTCTTCCTCGGATAAAGTGAACCTTCATTACGAGCTATTTCAAACCATTTTTTATATCCTGGTTTGCACATCTTAGTATATCCCCACCTATTTCCAACTTTATACATAACCAGATAAAATATGTTTTGGCGATTGCGGGAAACAAAAATTTACTTTATGATGATTCTGTCAGCAGTCTAAAAAAGGGATGGCGAATGATGTTAATGACAGCTAAAAAACTATTACGCCAAAAAATGCTCACTCAAAGATCCTTGCTTACCTTATCTGAAATCAAAGAAAAAAGCGCAGAGATAGCTGGCTTTCTCTATAACCTGCCACAATTTAAGGATACTGCCACACTTTTATTATACCTGCCCATCAAAAATGAAGTAATTACGCAGGCAATCATTGAAACGGCATGGCAACAGAAGAAGACAGTCCTCATACCAGTCTGTCTTCCAGATAGGAATCTGCTTCTCTCCGAGTTCGGGAGCTTTGCCGATGTTGAAAACGGTTTCTATAACATCCCCGAACCTAAACCAAATGCGCTGCGCCCTGTTCCGGCCAATCAGGTTGATACGGTAATCTTGCCGGGTCTTGCTTTCGATTATCATGGACAACGGCTAGGCTACGGGGGAGGATACTTTGACAAGCTGCTGCCTTCACTGAAACCAGGCTGTTCAAAAATTGCGCTCGCCTATGATTTTCAGCTTGTCGATAGACTCCCGGTCGGCGAACATGATGCTGCAGTGGATATTATCATCACGGAAAAAAAGGTGCATATTATCTCAGACCGGACATCAGGCTGACCTACATCAGGTTAGCTTTTTATCAGTTAGCTTTTATGCGGAAAATCATTTCCACCTCACAGGCGGCGTCTAACGGCAGTTCATTTACGCCCACGGCGCTGCGCGCATGAACCCCTTTCTTACCTAGCAAGGCCAGGAGCAGATCCGAGGCGCCGTTTATCACCTTAGGCTGCATATTAAAGCCGGGTGCGCTACTGACATAGCCCGTTACTTTTACCACCTGCTCAATCAAATCGAGATCGCCTATAATACTTTTAACAACGCCCAGGCAATTCAAGGCACATATTTTGGCTGCTTCGTAACCAGCCTCCTCAGGCACGTCGGAGCCAACCTTCCCCTTGTATTTAAGCACCCCTGCTACGACCGGCAGTTGACCGGACGTATAAATCAAATCTCCGCTTTTTATCCCGGGAACATAGGCAGCTACCGGCTTCGGCGCTTCCGGAATTGTCAAACCCAAAGCAAGGGCTTTTTTTTCTATTGTCGACATTTTCGATAACCTCCCCTGGTTCTTTTTTTATTTACAAAGCATATATTTATCTATAAATACAAACCCCCAAACATATGCTTCATCCACACAATCCACAGGTTTATCCACAGTTTCGCCTATCTCCGGTGAATACTCCGGCAGTTTTCTCCACATTGCCCACAGGCATTGTGTTTTTCTTGCTGCTTTTTTATTCACATCACAAATGCTGTCGTTATAACTTATACACAAGTTAGTCCACATTATCCACAATTGTTGAGGCAAGTTCTTCATTCAGGGAAATTTATACGATCTCTGCATGCTAGAACTGTAGAAATACAAACCAAATCGGTCAAATAAAAAGGCCAGCCTGCCGCTCATGGTCAGGTTGGCCTTTTTTTATACCCTCATCAGCAACAGTTTCTCGATCCGATGTCCATCCATCTCCTGTACAATCAGTTCTACATCTTTGACCTGTACCCTGTCACCCTCAGCCGGGACGCGGTCTAATTCGGCAAAAACAAGGCCACCGACTGTTTCTGCTTCTTCACATTCCAAATCCAGACCAAGTTTTTCATTAAGTTCTTCTATTCTGATACTGCCACTTACCTCGACTGTGTTCGCATCAATTTTATTAAATTGCGGCTCCTCTGTATCATGTTCGTCCTGGATCTCCCCCATAATCTCCTCGATTAAGTCCTCTAACGTGACTAATCCGGCAGTGCTGCCGTATTCGTCAAGGACAATAGCCATGTGAATCTTCTCTTTTTTCATGGCTTTGAACAATTCATTTACTTTTTTTGTTTCCGGGACGAAGAAGATCTGGCGCAAGTAATCATTCAAGGAAAATTTTTCCAACTCAGCGGAGCCGGCCATAATAATTAAGTCTTTGATATGCACGACGCCAAGAATATTATCAATACTGTTTTCATAAACAGGTATCCTCGAAAACTGCTCTGCTTTGATAATCTGTAACAACTCGGTAAACGTAGTACCCTTTTCAATAGCAATAATATCCGGCCGGGGCACCATGACATCTTTGGCCTCCGTATCGGTAAAATCGAAGACACTATGAATCATGGTCTTTTCTTCCTGAAGGATTAAGCCGTCTTCCTGCCCGGCTGCCATAAGCTCAATGATTTCTTCCTCTGTCACATTGTTATCATCGTGGCTATTTTCTTTTTCGCCAATTAATTTAGTAAAGATTAATTTAAAAATAGAAATGAACCAAACAATCGGGTATAGCACAAACATAGCGGCATATAGAAACCTAATCAGGGCAAAGCTGGACTTTTCCGGAGTTTTTGTGGCGATAACCTTGGGCAATGTTTTTGTAAATATAATTAGAACAAAAGATAAGACTAAAAGCGTAACAATCGCGAGATAATTTTCCCCCCAGTAATCAATAACCAGCATTGTTCCCATTATAATGGCGGCAATATTGAAAAAAGTTCTGCCGATATAAATTGTATCAAATCCCCGCGAGGGTTCCTCGAGAATTTTGTTTACCAGGATAGCTTTGGGATTTAGTTCTGCAACCATAGGGCGTAAGCGGTATTTGTTAATTGCATGTAACGATGCTTCGATAGCTGTAAATAAAGCCGACATTAACACTAGCACTGCGATAATACATATCTGAATACTACTGTCAGGGTCCAATCTAAAACCAACTCCTCTTTTTTGACTCGAATGAAATTTCACTTAACGTCATCTTAGATTATACTAGATATACCCGTAATAATGAATAATCCAAATACTTCTCCCAGGCAATCGAATGATTGCATAGATAAGCATTAGGCAGATAAACCTGCTATACTACTCTCTGCCCCTCCATATTCTCATTTTTGACGATAAATGAAGTACTTTCACATAAATACTAAAAAAGCCTCAAATTAGGGACAGCATTCAAATACCAGTCGGCTCTTTCCCCTTTGCAATAATGGTAATGCCCGGCGCAGGCAATCATCGCCGCATTATCTGTACAAAACTCCATCGGAGGGTAGTAGAGTGTAATGTTTTCGCGCTCACACCGTTTTCTCAGTTGTTCCCGTAAAGCGCTGTTTGCAGCAACGCCACCGGCCAGCAGTACAGTCTTAATGTTTTTGTTTTTGGCTGCCATAACTGTTTTTTCGATGAGTACCTCTAGCACGCTAGCCTGAAAACCTGCAGCCAGATCAGCTTTGTTTATCTCTTCACCCTTCATGCTGCTTTTGTTTAAATAATTTAATACTGCTGTTTTAAGACCGCTGAAACTAAAATCATAACTGTTCCCAAGCCAAGAACGCGGTAATGGCAATTTTTGCGGATTGCCCTCACGGGCCAGGGCATCTATGAGCGGACCGCCGGGGTAACCCAGCCCCATTGCCCGGGCAACTTTATCAAAGGCTTCTCCCGCAGCATCATCGAGCGTCTGCCCTAGTAAAGAATATTTTCCATGAGCTGTCACTTCAACAAGAGCCGTATGTCCTCCCGAGACAATCAAACAGAGTGCGGGAAATTCTATCTCTGGGTGCACAAGCCAATTAGCATAGATATGCCCCTCGATATGATTCACACCAACGAGTGGAAGCTCGCGGCTGTAAGCCAGCGCTTTAGCTGTGCTGACCCCGACTAAAAGCGCCCCGACTAGACCCGGGCCATAGGTTACAGCAATAGCAGACAGATCGTCAAAACTGACTTCTGCCTCTTTTAATGCTGCGTCAACAAGCCTGTTAACCTGCTCCAAATGCTGGCGTGAGGCTATTTCCGGGACGACTCCGCCAAACTGCCGGTGTATTTGAATCTGTGAAACAATTACGTTGGCAAGAATATCGCGGCCATCGCTAAGAATAGCGACAGCAGTTTCGTCACAGCTTGTCTCGATGGCAAGCAGAATCTCTTTTTTAGTCATCTTATTGCTACCTCAATATCATTTCGCTCTCTTCTAATCACGCGCGAATAGTTTTCCACATAATAATAGCGTCTTCGTCCGTATCTATATAATATCCCGGTCGTATCCCGGCAGACTTGAAACCCAACTTCTCGTAGAGTTTCTGCGCCGTTTTGTTGGATACTCTTACTTCGAGAGTCATGCGCGAGACCCTTTTGGAATAGGCTAAAGAGATCAGTCCGTTCATTAAAAATTCTCCTAGCGCCTTCCCTCGCGAGGCCGGGGCGATTGCGATATTGGTAATATGCGCCTCGTCAACAATAATCCACATCCCGCCATAACCAAAAACCTTCTCCTGGTCTTCAACATCTGTAACGACAAGATAATGAGCAAACTCATTATCACGGATTTCACACGAAAAAGCATAAGGCGACCAGGGGGTAGGAAAGGATTTTTTTTCGATTTCCACTATTTGAGGTATATCCTCCATTAACATCGACCGTAAAATAAACTCCATTTTTCTCCCCCAACTCACTTGCATCTGTCTAGTTTGGCCTGAGCTTCGGACAAACGGATATATATGGGCTTCAGGTTATACAGATCGTCGTGCTGCCCTGCCAGCAGCCTTTTGCGGCCGAGCCAGGCCACTGTTATCGCTCGGTTATAACCGTAGATAGCTGGCGGGCACACGGCCTGCTCACGCAAAACCTTCTGCCAGATATCCGCATAAACAAGTACACCATCCCCGACAAAAAGTACGGGTTCCCTGTATGAGAGCAGTGTCTGAGCCCATTGCTCCGGCGCAACGGCCAAAGAGTTCAGCAACTGTTCCGAGTTATTCGTAGCCAGCCGGAACAAGGCCGTATAAACCTCGTTCTTCCTCGCATTCATAACCGGCGAAACTAGTCCTGCTCTGCCGGTTTGCGTAGCGGCCAGCGCTTCGAGCGTGGAGATACTCGTGAGCGGTAGGTTCAGTCCCTGCGCTAATCCTTTGGCCGTAGCCATCCCGATTCTCAGCCCGGTAAAAGACCCCGGTCCGCCTGCTACTGCGATACCCTGGAGCTGCTCTCGCGCTGTTTTTGTTTGCACTAACAAGTCGTCAATCAACGGCAGCAGCTGTTCGGAGTGTGTTAAGCCAATATTTAAAGTAATCTCACCCAGCAGCCCGTTTTCAGAGACTAAGGCTACCGAGGCCACCGGAGTGGAGCTCTCAATCCCGAGGACGATCATCTTTCATCAACTCCTCCACAAGGGTTTCGATTGCTATACCAAATGGCACAAGCTCAATCAGGCGTCCCTCGCCTCGTTTGGGATCATCAATTCTTTTTATGCTGACGAGAAGGTATTCTTCCGGCAAATATGCCTGAATTAAGTCGCTCCACTCAACAGCCGTAACACCCGGTCCAAAAAAATACTCCTCATAACCGAGCTCCTCGAGAGCTTGCGGAGAGGGCAAACGGTAGACATCAAAGTGGGCAAGCAAAAGCCTGCCTTCATACAAATGAAGCAGCGTAAAAGTTGGACTGGTCACAGGCTCAACAGCTCCGAGCCCAGCAGCCAAACCCTTAACAAAAAGGGTTTTCCCGGCTCCGAGGTCGCCCTCGATCGCGATCAGTTCCGAACCTTGTAATTCTTGCGCGAGCCTAAAGGCTAATTTATATGTAGTTTCCGGTGAAAATGACTTAACCTGATACAACAACAACACTCCAGCTTAGTTTTATATAATATTATAATACGGCAGCTTCCCCATTGACATAGACGCTCTCTATCTGTGTCCGCCAGTCAAGCGGGTGCCCGGACATGACGAGCAGGTCCGCATCCTTGCCAACCTCGAGGCTTCCGAGGCGATGGTCGAGCTTGAGGATTTTAGCAGGATTAATGGTAATAGCCTTTAACGCATCAATTTCACTCATGCCAAACCTGACCGCAAAGGAGGCACAAACAGGAAGATACTGAATAGGTATTACCGAATGGTCCGTTGTCAGGGCTACGAGGATACCTGCTTCGTTTAGCAAGGCCGCAGTTTTCCAAGTCATCTCGGCCAGTTCAACCTTAGATCTATTGCTGAATGCCGGGCCGACAACAACAGGTATGCGACGCTTGCTGAGTTCCCGGATCAATTTGTGAGCCTCTGTCCCGTGTTCTATGACCATCTCCAGTGCGAACTCGTCAGCGATACGCAGTGCGGTCGCAATATCGTCAGCACGATGTGCATGTGCCCGCAGCGGCATTTGCCTGTTCATGACAAGCATCAGATTTTCCATGCCCAACTCATGTTCAAATACGTCGTTATCCTTTACGGCTTTATCTTTTTTAGCCATATAGTCTCTGGTATCAGTGAATGCCTGTCTTAACAGCGCAGCTATACCCATGCGCGAAACCGGCATTTTTTTCTGTTCCCCATATACCCTTTTGGGATTCTCACCAAAAGCTACCTTCAACCCGGCCTGGGGTACGAGAACCATCTCCTCGAGATTGTACCCCGCCGTTTTCATGATTACTGTCGTTCCGCAAATCACGTTGGCGCTGCCCGGTCCGGTCATGACAGTCGTGATACCTCCGGATAAGGCGTCTCGAAAAGCCAGATCATAGGGATTGACAGCATCAAGTGCACGCATCTCCGGAGTAACCGGTTCCGTAAACTCGTTTAGGTCATCGCCCTCAACCTGATAGATTTCTTCTAGTATTCCCAAATGCGTATGGGCGTCAATATAACCGGGGGTAATAGTTTTGCCGCTTACATCAATTATTGTTGTTTCAGAGGGCAGTTCAAGCCTCTTACCGACAGCGAGGATACGGCCATCCTCCCAGAGAATTGACCCTTCTTCCAGCGTTTCCCCTGCCATCGTATATATTCTAGCGTTAATTAAGGCTGTTTTTTTCATTGTTATCTCTGCTCCGATCCTCATCCAGGTATCTTGGATATGTTCTTTTCCGACCTTATATTTTCCTTCTTTTTGTTGGTTTACTTTAAAGAAAAGGCCGGGCGGATTTCGCCTACGGTTTCGCCGCGGTAGTTCTTAAGCTTTTTAACAGTGAAACCGGAAAGCTGTCCAAGCTCATCTGCCGTCAAAATCCCCAGCTCCTTTAGAACCCGGATGATTATAGGGCCGCCGGCCCGGAGGTTCCCATCTTCTATCTTCAGCGCGATACCCCACCCTTTGTGGGGTATCCCGATGCAAAAAATTCCTTCCGTTCCGTCCTTCACAAGCAATTTGCTGCCGGTCACCTTCATGAGATCAGTAGCCAGACGCCCTGTTCCGGCAATAATTGTTGGGAATCCCGTCATGGCTTCACGAAGGATATGACTAGCTGCTCGCTTTTCCGCGCTAAATGCGTCGGGGGCAGCCCAGCGGGCATAGGCATACGCCATTCTTTCGAGGGTCAGGGCGAATACAGGCACCCCGCACCCGTCGACACCGAGTGGAATGTCTTGTGTTTTCAAGCCTGTAAAATCCGCCATACTCTCGAGCATCATCTGCTGGACCGGGTGTCCCGGCAGAAAGTAATCAGCTGTATTCAGTTGAAAATGCTGTGCTAAAGTCAGCATCCCGGCATGCTTGCCGGAACAGGAGCAGTGAAACACCGTCGGCCTCTGGCCGTTTGCGAGCAGCGCTTTAGAACTGCCCTCATGAAGCGGTTGATGTGTCCCGCACTGCAAGGAAGCAGCGCCAAGTCCAATCTTTTCCAAAATACGCATCCCGAGACTAACATGCTCCGCTTCACCGCTGTGAGATGCCATGATCAACGCAAGCTCTGCAGGCTCCAGACTAAAATGCTTGGCTGCTCCGCTTGCAACGACCGGCAGCGCCTGCATAGGTTTGGCGGCTGAGCGGATATAGGTTAGATAGCCGATATCTCCGACACTTGCAATAACTTTGCCGTCCTTATCCATGACAGCCACCGCGCCACGGTGAATACTCTCAACGATAGCGCCGCGGGTCACTTCAGCGAGTATCTCTGTCTTCATATTTTCAACCCTTTCTGCTCTCCAGTTGCCGCAAGTAAACTCGTAAGAATAAGGTATGAGCTTTCATCTTTTTCCCAAAAGCATTCAGGGTGCCACTGGATACCGAAAAGACACTTCTTTGCATCCGCAGCCTCCACTGCCTCAATCAGTCCGTCATCGCTCGAGGCGACAGCCTGCAGCCCGCTGCCGATTTTATTTATCCCCTGGTGATGAAAGCTGTTCACCCGAATTGTATCCTTTTTGATAAGCGTATACAACCTACTGTTTTGAACTATCCTGACCTGGTGGGTTGGATACCATCTTGGCGCCTGCTGACGGTGCTGCAAGGGGGTAATCCCTTTTAAATCCTGATAGAGCGACCCTCCTGCGGCGATATTTATTACCTGCAGGCCACGGCATATTGCCAGTACGGGTTTTTCGCCCTTTAGCGCCAGCTCGGCCAAAGCCAGTTCAAAGCTATCACGTTTCGGTGTAATCTCACCTATCCCGCTGTTCGGTTCCTCTCCATAATAAACAGGATCGGGGTCCGCTCCCCCGGAAAATATCAAACCGTCGACACGCGCGTAATACTGACCGGCAAGATCAGGTTCAGCAGTCGGAATCAAAAAAGGGATCCCGCCAATCCCGCATACGGCCCGGATAAACTCATCGTGCAGCATGTGCCTGGTTTCTTCTTCCCGCCATCCGCAGGTAATACCAATGACACGGACCACTTTCCCCCGCTCCTTTTATTACGGCACTACCTGCCCCAGTAACAGCGCCGCCAAATATCCTATAACTGGTCTATGCAGGTTTGGTGTTTATTATACGCATATGCAAAAAAGACGAGCCGAACTCGTCTTGGGCACGATGAAGCAATATTTTATGTAAGGCGCTACATCTCAATCAAACCCAGACTTATTTCAATGGCCTGATTTACCTGAGTCATCGTTTCTTCGCCGAGCGTCGTTACTTTTTCCTTCAGTCTGCGTTTATCTATGGTACGAATCTGTTCAGTCAGAATAACAGAATCTTTCTCCAGATTACACGACTCACAGGATAGCTCCACATGGGTAGGCAGTTTGGCTTTGTCCAACTGGCTCGTTATAGCTGCAATTATAGTAGTGGGGCTATACTGGTTGCCAATGTCATTTTGAATAATTAAAACCGGCCTGGTTCCTCCTTGTTCGGAGCCAACCACCGGGCTTAAATCCGCATAATAAATATCTCCTCGTCTGATTGTGCCCATCTTAGCAACNNGGATAAAAACGCTTACTTCCTCTTCACAATCAAAGCACTCCTGGGCTATGACAAGGTTAATCCGGGACATTTCCAAATACCCTCTGCGCATTTCCTCGCGGAGACGCATTTTTTTCTTTTCCTTCAGGTAAAAATGCATGGCCTCCCTGATTAGTTCACTGCGGTTCATTTTTTCCACACACAATATCGTATCTACTTCTTCCAATAACGTCTTGGGCAAAGAAATCATAATACGCTTACTGGCCGCCACAACAACACCTCCATCAGCATACAAACAGGACTTAGCCTATAGTACAATACTGTGATACCTAATTATATATATTATTAGTATATCAAGTCAATACAGCAATCCTACAATATCCGCTTGTTATGTGTGGTAAACTCTGGGAACACGTTCAGAGATTCTACAAGCGATTTCATAGTTAATTGTGCCCATTAATTGCGCTATTTCATCAACAGAAATGAAATTTACCCCTTCCCCGCCTATTAAAGTAACGATATCACCCTGTTTGGCCAGAGGTGAAATCCCGGTTGCATCAAACATAAACTGATCCATACAAACCCTGCCGACTGTTTGTGCTCGTTGACCATGCAAGATGACCTGAGCTTTTCCGGATAGAAGCCGGGAATATCCATCGGCGTAGCCCAGCGGTAAAGTGGCAATTACTGAATCATGTGTGGTTGTATAGGTACCGCCATAACTGATCCGTATACCGGGTGGTACAGTCTTGACAAGAGCAATTCTCGCACGCAAAGAAAGGGCTTGGCGCAAGTCAACATTATCAGTGCGCATATCCCGTGAGGGCTTTAATCCATAAAGCATAATCCCAGGCCGGACCATATCAAAATATGCGCCCGGATACGCAATGATAGCGGCGCTGTTGGCGGCATGCTTTAATTTAAAGCGGAAGCCTGATTTTTGTTCCGTTTTAGCAATAAAGTTATTAAACAGCCCCAGTTGTTTTTCCGTATAGGAGCTGTCTGTCTCATCAGCTTTGGCCAAATGCGTAAAAATGCCCTCGACGTTTAAACCGGGTAGGCTCAATATCTGCAGGACACCGGCAATTCCAGCGTCATCTGTTGTAAAACCGATTCTGCTCATACCCGTATCTATCTTAATATGGATAGTAGCCTCTTTATTCATCATCCTGGCTGTATTTGCTAGTTTTTCAGCCTCTTCAACCGAAAAGACAGTCAAGGTTATGTTGTTCTGCAGAGCTTTCTCATAATCACTGTCCTGCGTCCATCCCAGCACGAGAATAGGTTCTTCAATTCCTTGCGCTCTAAGGTGAATAGCCTCGGTCATGATAGCAACACCAAAATAGTCCGCTCCTGCCGCGGCCAGTGCGCCGGCCGCCTCCAAATCCCCGTGTCCGTAGGCATTGGCCTTAACCACTGCCATCACCTTGACAGCCGGACCCACCAAGCGCCGGACCTCTCCATAGTTGTGTACTATATTTTTTAAATCAACCTCAGCCCATACCGGCCTGTGCTGCATGTCTTTCACCCCACTTCACCAAATCGGTCCGCATCTTCCAATGTCTTCAACGCCTGTGGCAAGGCTTCTAAGATATCGCTAGCGATGGCTCCGCGCATACCTTTGTCCGCTGCTACTATATCACCGGCGAGACCATGGCAGTATACACCCACCTGTGTGGCAGCAAGCGGTTTTAATCCCTGAGCCAATAATCCGCCTATCGTTCCGGCCAGCACATCGCCAGTTCCGGCTGTAGCCAGTGCCGGGTTACCGGTTGAATTGATAAAGACCCGGCCCTCCGGGGTCGCGATAATAGTGGCCGCTCCCTTGAGGACAATGATGGCGTTAAACTGTGCTGCCGCCTTTAAGGCTGCCTCTATTCTGTTTTCCTGTACCTCTGATGTGGAAATACCGAGCAGCCTGCCCATTTCCCCAGGATGAGGCGTTAAAATTATCGGCGCTTTGGCAGCCTTGAGGGCTCCGGGGTCAAGCGCTAAGACATTCAATCCGTCGGCATCGATGACAAGTGGAACGAGGATATTTTCGAGCAGCTTTCCCAACAACTCTTTAATCGAAGGCTGCGCTGTTAATCCTGGTCCGAAAATAACCGCTTTTTTCTGCGGTAATTGCTGCTCAATCTCCGGCCAGGCAGAAAAGGATATCGTTCTGTTTCTAGTTTCTTCTACCGGGCAGGTAATCACCTCCGGAAGAGCAACATCGAAATTATCTGCAAGTGAACAGGGCAAGCAGGCTGTAACCATCCCCGCTCCGGCGCGCAGGACCGCCTTGCCGGCCAACAAAGCGGCGCCGGTCATGCCGACAGACCCTGCAATAACCAGAGCATGCCCGAAGCTGTTCTTATGGCCCTCGTAATCACGTTTAGGCAAAAGTCCTTTTATATACTCTTTTTCAAGATAGTTTTCTTCCGTCTCCAGTAAGCCGAGGGCTTGTTTGGGCAAAGAAATCGGGGCGACTACAAGTTCCCCGGTATATCGGCGGCCGGGATACATGACTAGTCCCCTTTTTGCCCAGGCCAGTGTAACCGTATACTGCGCCTCAATGCAAACCCCTTCGACCTTGCCTGTAGTGGCATTCAACCCGGAAGGGACGTCGATGGCCAAAACAGGACAAGCGCTCTCGTTGATGGTCTGTATTGCCCGGGCAATACTCCTGTCCGGACTGCCCTGAAATCCGGTGCCGAATATCCCGTCTATGACGAGAGTGCTTTGGTTAAGACACATCTTCAGCAAATAATAGCTGTTTTCATCCCCGAGAAGATTCCACCTGATACCCAGCTTTTCAGCGAGTTGCCAGTTTTTTAAAGCATCTTCGGCAAAAAGCTCAGGGGCAAAGCACAAAAACATCCTGATATCGGTGCCGGCCTCATGCAGATGTCGTGCACAAACTAGGGCATCCCCGCCGTTATTCCCTTTGCCAATTAAAATGAGGATCTGCCGCGCACGCACATCTTGGCATAACTCCTCAGCCTTTTTTGCCACGGCAGCCCCGGCGTTTTCCATCAAAAGCAGTGAGGGAATACCATATTCCTCGATAGCCCAGGAATCCAGTCTTTTCATATCAGCCCCGGTCACTAGCCTCATCGGTAACACACTCCCCAACAGCCACAGCCACAGCATAATCACGGCTGTGGGATATACTTACGTTAAGATATTTAATCCCCCTATCGCCGAGGAGATTCTTAGCCGACCCGGAAAAATAAACCTGTGGATTTCCGTTATCATTGTTAAGTATCTCAATATCTTGCCAGGAAACCCGGCTCAGTCCTGTCCCAAGACATTTTAAAACGGCTTCCTTCGCTGCAAAACGTCCGGCTAGCGGCACTGTGGCATCAGCCTTCCGCAAGCAGTACTCTTTTTCGCTAGGGGTAAGAATTCTATCGAAAAAACCAGGGCGACGCATTGCTGCGTCCCTGATTCTTTGTATTTCAACAATATCGGTTCCTATACAAATACGAGCTGCCGAATTCAACATGTTTTCACCTCACACCTGCCACCCCCAGATCAGCCCAGCTCCGCCGCAATAACGCCTGCTACCTGACCGGCCAGCCTCTCTAATTCCTGGCTGTCCGGCCCCTCGGCCATCACGCGGATAAGGGGCTCCGTTCCGGAGGCCCTTACAAACATCCTGCCTTTGCCCGCAAGTGATTGCTCGCCTGCTGCTATAGCTGCCAGTATTTCAGGATTATTGTCCCACCCGTTTTTATTTTGTACTTTCACATTCAACAATAGCTGTGGCAACGTGTTCATCTGTTGTGCCAATTCGCTGAGCTTTCTTTTCGATTGCTGCAAAACCCTTAAAAGCTGCAACCCGGTAAGCATTCCATCTCCAGTCGTGGCGTACTTACTGAAGATAATATGTCCGGATTGTTCCCCGCCCAAAACGGTACCTGTCTCGAGCATTTTTTCAAGGACAAACCGATCCCCTACACTAGTTTCGTATACTTTAATCCCCGCTTTTTCAAAAGCCTGTTTTAAGCCGAGATTGCTCATCACAGTGACAACAATTTTATTGCCAAGTTCCTTCTTTTCCTGTAAAGCAAGGCCGCAGATGATGAGGATTTTATCACCATCAACAAGCTGCCCATTTTCATCAACGGCTATGACCCGGTCGGCGTCACCGTCAAATGCCAAACCAAGCGGGGCGCCGTATTTTACGACCGCTTCCTGAAGGGCTGCCGGGTGGGTTGAACCACAGTTGTCATTAATATTCAGTCCGTCGGGCAAATCGTGCAGACTGATAACCTGCGCACCGAGTCCACTCAAGAGCCGGGGCGCAATATCGCTGGCCGCGCCATTTGCGCAATCTACGATAATCTTTAAGCCTTGCAGCTCACAGCCAAGTGTTGATTGAAGATACCGGATGTAACGGTCTCTAGCATCAGTCAGCGGAATACACCTGCCGAGTTCGCGCCCGGTAGGACGAGCCAGCCCTATCAGCCCGTCGGAAATAATTTTTTCTATCCCCTCTTCGAGCCCGTCATCCAGTTTAAAACCCTGACTGTTAAAAAATTTTATACCATTATCCGGCGCCGGATTGTGCGAGGCCGAGATTACCGCACCCGCACAGTAGCCAAGGCTTTTCGTTAAATATGCTATTGCTGGGGTCGGTATTACCCCTGCAAGATGAACGTCCACGCCTGCCGAGCAAATCCCTGCTGTTAACGCGCCTTCGAGCATCGGCCCCGAGAGCCGGGAGTCTTTGCCAATAATCATAGCCGATCGTTGTGACGGGGATCTTAACAGACTTCCGGCAGCCCTCCCCAGTCCGAAGGCGAGTTCAGGAGTTAAATCATAATTTGCCAAACCTCTTACTCCATCTGTACCAAACAATTTTGCCATGTCAGCCCCCACTGTCTGCAGTTATCGTGACGTCAATCTTCGCCGGCTCTACCTTTAATACCTGCAGGTTTTTAGTAATGCCTATCTTAACCTCAACATTATGCGTTCCCACTCCGAGCCCCTTCAAATCAATGAGCGCTTTGATATCGTTATCTTTAATCGTGCCAATCTCCTCGCGCGACCCTTTGAGCGTCAGTTTAATTATCTCCGGATTAAGTGCAACCTTAGTTCCGGGTGTCTGGTTTTCAAGGGCTAACGGTATTTCCGAAAAGGTTTTTGTTACCGGGGCCTCTTCCACTTGTACGAGTATTTTAACTACCGGTTCATATAACGTACTGATACCTTCAGGCGCGGTCAATCCCACCTGAACGACAAGATCTTCCTGCAGTCCTGTAATATCAATCGGCTGGGTCTCGATGGACTCGATCTTGGTGAGCATATCGTATCCTCCGGTTATTTTAACTGTCTCCGGCTCGATCACTATTCTTGATACCTGCCATTCCTGCGCAGGTTTACCGACCAGCGTTGGTTTAATCGGGACTGTTTTTGTCGGTATGTTTTGAATGACCGGTACAAAAACCTGTACTGTTTTCGGGCTGATTTCCAGATCATTTGTGGGTATCTGCGCACCGCCGCTCCCCACCAGGTTAACCGGCAGGGATAAAGCGAGATTATCGGTTGCGCCGTTAAGATCCATAGTCACCTGCGCATATTCCAGGCTCGAAAGCAGCTGCTGAGCTCCCCTCACAACCACCCTTGAAGGCGTTATCACCGGGTCATAACCTGAGTACCCCTGCGCAACTGCATTAATAGTCTTGACCTTAACGGACAATTGCAGCTCCGTTATCGCGTCGATCTGCAGTTTGATGCTTGCCGCGGGTTTGATGCTGATGAGCTCAGTCCCGGAGGGCAAAGTGACCTGAACCGGGTAGCTGGACTCGCCCATCTTGGCCTGGCTTAAGTCAACTATAGCTTTAATATCCTTGGAAACCAGCGGATTTATGACTGAACTTGGCCCTTTAATCTTAATATCAATATTGCTTGGTTTTTCGCCTGTAACCAGCCCTTGCTTCAAACCATTGTAAACGACGGGAACCGATACTGTCTTATCGATAGTAGGGTTCTGCAGGTTTGTAACATAAAACCATAAGAGAAAAGCCAGTAATATTGAAGAGACTTTATAAACCAGGTCTTTTCTTAGAAATTCTTGCATGTCATGACCTCCAGTTAAACAATGACGTGGCTGCGGACTGCTTATTCTGAATCCGTTTGCTCAGTATCTCTTTTAAAGTATTCTCATCGAGATATCTGGTTAACCTGCCTTCCTCAGCCACAGAGATAACCCCTGTTTCTTCCGAGACGATAACGGCAAGGGCATCCGACTGTTCAGTCAGACCCAAAGCAGCACGATGTCTAGTTCCCAGTTCCTTACTCAAATTGGGATTTTCCGATAGCGGCAGAAAACAACCGGCAGCAATAACCCGGTCACCGCGAATAATAACCGCACCATCATGTAACGGACTCTTTGGGATAAATAAATTAACGAGAAACTCTGTCGAAACTAACCCGTCTATTTTCGTACCGGTCTCAATAAAATCGTTGACGCCGGTTTCGCGCTCGATAATTATTAACGCCCCAAAGTTGTTTTTCGAAAGCAGTTTTACTCCTTTGATTAACTCGTTAACTAAATTTTGCAGGGCCTCCTGATTCAACATTACCAGCGGACGGGCAAAGAATTTGCCGCGACCCAACTGCTCCAAAGCGCGACGCAACTCAGGCTGGAAGACAACAGGCAGCGCAATCACTAATACGGCTTGCAATTGAGACAGAATCCAGCCAAATGTCCTAAATCCCAGCAGATTACTAACCAGGGAAGCCATAATAAGTACGCCCAACCCTTTGATAAGCTGCACCGCACGGGTTCCTTTAATAATCATCATGAGTTTGTATACTACAACTGCTACAATGATTATATCAATTATGCTGATAATACTCATACCCAGAGTGTTATTCGTTAACCCCAGCGTTTCCTTCCACAAACGGCCTTCCCCCTTGCTGCCCGTTTTATTAAGAAATAATTGATGTATCTGCTCTTGATATCATATAATTGAATTATCCTTAAAAATCTAATTAAGGCCAGAAATGCTATACAATCCGTTATCTATGTTCGACAATCCGCTTGGAGAATCCTTTTTCCAGCCTTGCTGTAATCACTTTTTTTTATAGCCAGGAAATATTCAGGTTTCGTGAAGGCATCCTCTAGCATTTTTGAACAAATTATGGTATTATTTTCCTGTTTCATTTAGCGTACCTGCTTCAATTGTTATTGTTTAATCTCTTTATGTCAAGATAGGCCTTATAATATAAGTGCTGGTAAAAATATCTCGATTCAAAATTCTTGTTGTGTGATATAATGTGATGATTCGATGAACTA
This sequence comes from Peptococcaceae bacterium UBA6129, assembly GCA_002422465.1. GTDB lineage: Bacteria > Bacillota > Peptococcia > DRI-13 > UBA6129 > UBA6129. Next base: position 25,581 of record DIVP01000116.1, read on the forward strand.
TTCGGGGGTGAGCGCATGAGGAAAACTTGGCTGGTCCCGGTCACTATAGTATGTATATTCTCGGGCTTTTTTTTAGCAATGCAGCTTAAGGTAATGGCTAATAACAACACGCTTGTTAACCCCCTTAGCCAAAAGAATACAAACCTTGTCATGATAATTAAGGATTTGGAGAAAGAGATAAAAGACCAGGAGGACCAAATTGAAAAAGTCCGTAACACAATTGATGATATGCAAAAACAGGATGTTACCGGGAATCTTCAAGAACTACAGGAACAATTAAAAGAAAGTAAAATAGCTGCCGGTCTTACAACGGTAGCAGGTAAAGGAATAATCATTACCGTTGATGATAATATTGAGGGATTTAAAGTTAATTCACAAAGCGACCCGAATAAAAGCTTAATCCACTATGAGCATTTGCTCAATATTGTCAGTGAGCTCAAGATCGGATCGGCCGAAGCTATATCTATCAATGGCCTGCGGCTAATTACATCATCGGAAATTCGTTGTGTCGGAAATACCATCCTTATAAACACTACACGTATCGCCCCGCCTTTTGAAATTCGCGCAATTGGCAGCCCAAAACTATTGGCTGAAATCAGTTTAAACGGTGAACTGGAAATTCTTAAAGCATCCAACTATCCGGTTTCTTTGAAGGAGCAAGAAGAGGTTATTATCCCGGCTTACAAAGGCAGTTTACAATTCAGCTATGCTAAGATAGATAAGGGGGAATAGGAAATGTGGTTTTTGCCTGTTTTTGGATTAATCATAGGCGCTATAATAGGCTCGACAATAACCTTCCAAGTGCCTCCTATATATGTTAAATATATGTCTATTGCTGTTCTTGCATCTTTAGACTCAGTATTCGGCGGGATAAAAAGCATCCTTGAAGATCACTTTGACGGTACTATTCTCCTGACAGGTTTTTTTACAAACGCACTGCTTGCCGCTCTATTGGCTTACCTCGGCGACCGTTTAGGAGTCGATCTATACTATGCAGCCGTTTTCGCGTTTGGCGTACGTCTTTTTCACAACCTTGCCAGTATTAGGCATAACATATTGCTAATGTATCGAACCAAAAAGGCCAACGGGATGAGGTGATGCAAAAGGTGACTAAATACAAATGGCAGGTTTCACTCACCGTTGTTTTTGTTGTGCTGGGGATTTTCTTGTCCCTGCAATACCAAGCCCAAAATAGAATTGCGAACGACCTTACCTATGAAAGAACAGAGAACCTCATAGCTATGGTGCGCAGTTTATCGGAAAAAAGACAAGAACTAGCCTTTGAAATCTATGATTTAAACAGTAAAATGAGTACTCTAATTGAAAACAAGAACGACGAAAAGAAGCTTATTGCCGATATTGAGGCAGAGGCTAAAAAGTATGATATAGTCACCGGGATCACCGCCGTTAAAGGCAGAGGTCTTACAGTCACATTTGAAAAAAGTATGCCAATATTATATATCGATATTATCAATATCATCAACGAACTCTGGGCGGCGGGCGCAGAGGCTATCGCGGTCAACGACCAGCGGGTTACGGGCAGCAGCAGTATTTTTTATGTTGAGGATGAATCAAGTATGTTCATCACTGTAAACAATCATAAACTGGACTTCCCAGTCATCATTTCGGCAATCGGCGATCCGAACAACCTCGAAAAAGGTTTGACATTGCCCGGAGGTATTATCGACAATCTGGCCTTGTTTAAAACCTTCCCGCAGCTCTCGAAGAGTGATTCCCTCACTCTTCCGAAAATATCTGCTCTGCCAAATTACTACTTTCTTTACGAATATAAGGCTCCTCCGGAGATAACTACTCCCACTCCTGCCATTACTGAAAAAACCGTTCCTTGACCGATATAAGAACTTGCTTCAATAACCGAATTCGAATATAATAACAAGAAATCACCGGTCCTTCTGGCCGGTGATTTCTTGTTATACCCCCCCTAATAACTCAAGCCCCTCCTGACAGTCCCCATCTTCTCGACTACGTCCTTCAAAGCAGGGACAAGGCCCATACTCCTGATCTCATTGTTTTCTTTGCTTAGCTGCGAGAGTGAGCTGAATATCTCCCATTTTCTTTGCTCTGAGATCGGAGAATGCCTGGACTCGTCAGAGGCTTTTAATTCGTCATCATAGATAATCCGGTTGATTTGCAATTTCGCACGCAATCCATTAACCTCAGTATCTACCGGTCCTCCGAATACACTAATCTTAAGCCATCTCCCTGAAAGGTAATACTCAACAAGAGCAGGGGTCTGGTTATTTATCTTTCCGCTCTTTTGATAAAAACCATAATACGAATTGGAGCCAAGCCAGACCTGAAAATCATGTCGGGATAGACGCAAACCAGGAATCGACTTGTTTCCGCAAACATGTACCAACGCTGAATCAGCGCGATATTTAAGCAAACTCCGCGCTAAGCAGCTTCCATCATTCGAAAAGACAGCTCCGTATAATTCGCGGACAGGCAGATAGTATTTTTCTTGCCTCCGCATATGGTTATCAACGTGCTGTGCGGCTGATTTTTCTGCCCGGGCCAGGTCAACAGGCTTTTTCGCAAAAATGATGAGCTTATCTGGTGTTAGAATGAATTCCCCGATAATCCTGTCGGCAATATTAAAATCCTGCCAAGAATTAATATGCTCCTTCAATTCCTTATAACAGATGCTATCCTTTATTTCCCCGGTGAGAAAATAATTAGGCTCGCTTTCCAGCCAATTCCTGACCGCTTCACTATTGCTCAAGCTATATACACAACAAAGCACCGGATAATTCAAGGGATTATCGGGATGTTCATCAGGCAGTACTTCACGGTTTAAAACCTGAACATCCTCAATAGCAAACTGTTCATTTTGTTTTACAAGCACCAGACGAAAATTTATCCTGACCATTTCTTCCTCTGGTGTACTGAAAACAGCATATGCCGCTAATATTAGATTTCTACCGACTCTGCCTAAGGAGGATATCCCACTCTGGAGACAGTTAAAATTATCATAACCCTCGTTGTGGTTTAAGATATATTCCGACCTTTCCCCTAACATAGCCTGCCTTTTCGGACTCGACATATCATAAAGCAGGCTGTAGTCCATCCTGCGCAAAGCCGATAGATAGATATTGACAATTCCCCTAGGTCCGTATTTACGGGAAGACAGCTTGTTGCATAAGATAGTACGGTCAATCCCGGCTGTATTTTGCTCGAGTAAGTAATAATCGTGCTGATGTCCCTCGGCAAAGGCTGTTTTAAAGCGGATGTTTTGCTGATAGGCATCTTGAATTAACGCGGCAGCTTCCAGATAAGTTAACTCGACAAATTCGTAATCCGGATTATCCTGCCAAAAGCGCTGAACCGGTCTGGATATTTTCCTGATTCTTTGTTCCTTAATACCTTCATGATTAAAATGCAACACATACGTATGCTCAGCCAATTCCCTTTTGTTAATTGTAGTTTTCCAGAGAATTATCAGAGTGCAACTGCCTTCGACCCTGTCCAGAGAGGCATAGGCTTTATAGAATATGGCCTGAAAAAAATCCCTGGTATTCAGAGACTGTGTGCTCTTTCTATCATTACCGGCATTTGCACTTATACTATTCAATCTTCCCACACTCCCTGCAAATTGTCTCCCTGCGCTGCGGGTATTTTGCGTTAATCCAGCTATTGAGTAAAAATCTTCGCTAAAAAACTTTTCTTCCCTTTAATTTTTTTCCTCTATTTTCCAACATAATTCGCCATTTATGCCATCTCCTGTCGAAAACACGAGGAAAAATCGGCTTACCAAGCCTTCAGGCGCAGACAAAAAAAAACACGCTTGAATTACTCAAGCGCGCTTTTACATACTTATGCAGATATCCTCTTCTGTCTTATGAAATGACTTGGCCTTTATTATTTTCGAGGACTTTACCTTCAGACCAAGCCAGTTGCCCATTAACCCAAACTTGTCGAATACCCTCGGATAATACTGACGGATGCTCAAATGTAGCCTTGTCAATAACCTCATGGGCATCAAAAAGAACAAGATCAGCTTTATAGCCCGGTCCGATCTGTCCGCGGTCTTTAAGGCTAAGCCGTTTCGCCGGTTCTCCGCTCATTTTGGCAATAGCTTTTTCGAGGGGCAGGGTATTCTTCTCCCGAACGATATAGCCCAAATACCGTGGAAATGTCCCATAAGCCCTCGGATGGCTAGCTCGGCCGCCACTATATAGGCCGGAGTCACTTCCATAAAAAACCAGCGGGTGTGTAACCGCTATTAACATGTTTTCCTCGCTAATAGATGGCCGCAACGGTTTAATCCCCAAATCGGTACTTGAATAGGTATAGGGATAAACGTCTGACGTTATATCAAGCCCTGACTTTTTAGCCTCCTCCAGCATCTCGATTATCTTCGGAAATTTCGGCCAGTTTCGTTGGTATCCTGCCTTAATATGGCTGTATTGAACAGGCAAATTGGCCTTAATGCCAATTTGAATCGCTTCCTCAAGGGCAGGCAGAACAGCATCATATTCACTGCGGATATGCGTCGCATAAAAGCCGCCATATTCTTTTACTACCTCACAGAGAGCTATCAGTTCTTCAGTTGTGGCATAATTCTGCGGAAAATATTCGAGCCCGGTCGATAACCCCAGCGCTCCGGACTGTAAGCCTGCCGCAAGTTTCTCCTGCATCTTGCTCAAAGCAGCCGGTGATGTTTTCCCGTGCACTCTCCCAATAACAGCTTCCCTTAAGGTAGCATAACCGATAAGCAAGCCGTAATTAATGGCCAGATGTGGCAGTGTCTGAAAATATCCGGCTATATCGAGCGGGGACCGCCCACAATTACCACCTATTTGCATTGTCACTCCTTGTGACAGAACTGCGGCCATGCTTTCACCGCTATGTACATAATCCTCCGTATGGGTATGTATATCGATAAACCCAGGGGCCAGGACGAACCCTTGTCCGTCAATAACTTTACTTGTCGCCGGATAAACAAAGTCGCCGACGGCCACAATATTTTCACCTTTTACAGCGACCTTGCCCGGGTAAGCCAGACTGCCTGTACCATCAATGATGGAAACATTTTCTATAACCCAGTCACAGTCCAGCGGTATCACCGCTCCAACGCTGTTCGCGTTCGAGAAGGCCGTTTTCTTTCCACAGGCCAGTGATACCAAAGTGGAAGCGGCTACGGCGCCCATTCCTATTAAGAATTGTCTTCTCGTCAACATCTGTTATTCGTGTCCTTTCGACAAGCTGCTACTTTAACTATGTTATTTCGGCACGAATTAGCAAAAACCCTTTTCAGAGATCATAGAAAAACAAATGGGCATGCGAAGAAATCAAAGGCTAGCAGCCTGAACATATCTTGCCTTAAAAATATGGATAATTCAAGTAGTTTATCTGAGATGCCGCAGGAATGTGCGTCCGGCATGTAGAATTAGAGTTGAAGAAAGAGGTGACTGTAATTGTCTGCACCCAACTACATGCCACAACCGGGCGATATTCTTGTACTAACTGTTGTCTCCCCTCTCTACCGCAATATCTACAAGTCCGAAGTATTAACCAATGATAAAAATAATCTGATCATATCGATGCCTGTATCTGAAGGAAAACTAGCGCTAATAAGTGTCGGAACACCTATTGAAGTCACCTGCACACGAAACGGCTATACTTTTTCATCGGAAGTCACCGACCGGAGCTTTACCCCCAATGCCCGCCTGACCATCTGCCTGCCAATACAATATTCTTCCAATGATAATAAAGGGCCTAGTGTTCTAGCTATCACGAGCGGCAAAGGCGGGGTCGGGAAAACCACGTTCACTATTAACCTGGCTATCAGCATGGCTCAGACAGGCAAACGTGTCTTTATTATTGACGCCGACCTGGGAACTGCCAATGTTGATATACTGTTGAACCTTCAACCGAAATTTAATTTGAACCATGTCGTTAATAGAGAAAAAGAATTGCTCGATATAATAGTCCACGGTCCCGGCGGGATTTTTGTTGTTCCGGGGGGTTCCGGCCTGCAAAACCTAGCCAATATGGAACAGTGGCAGTTCAACCGCCTGCTCACCGGTTTGCAAAGTCTTGAGCAATATGCCGATATTATCCTGATAGACACCGGCGCTGGTCTGAGCAAAAACGTGATTAACTTCGCCTTAAGCGCCAATAAGATAATTATCCTGACAACGCCGGAACCTCACGCGATTACCGACGCCTACGCGATCATGAAGGTACTCGACGAGCAGCGCGATAAACCCTCCCCTTACCTTGTTCTCAATCGCGTGGAATCAGCTAAAGAATACGATGCTGTCTCGGAAAAAATTCTTCACGTAGTTGATCGCTTCTTAGACTTGAAGATTCAGCCACTCGGTTATATCCTTGAAGATCCTGCCGTTCCCAAATCAAACCGCAAACTCGAGCCCTTTATGCTTCACTATCCAGATGCGCCCGCTTCCCGCTGTATTAACGCTATCGGCGCTAAATTGTTAAGTCCGGAAAAAGAGGCGCTTTCAATACCCACCGGCTACAATTTCTTCAACAAAATCAAAGAGCTCTTCAGCCGTTGAGGCAAGTTCTTAATTCAGTGGGGGAATTGCGCAGACTTAGATTGGTTGAACGGAATTACGCATGAATACTGTGATTTGAAGTATTGCGTATACTATTTTCTCTTGATAGTATATAGATACAACATAATTTTGGAGGGATAGTAGAATGAGAGAAGTTGTTATTGTAAGCGCTGTAAGAACTCCGGTTGGCTCCTTTGGCGGTTCATTGTCCAATGTACCTGCTCAGGATTTAGGCGCCATAGTAATCAAGGAGGCCTTGAGGAGAGCGAAAGCCGCCCCTGAAATGATTGATGAGGTTATTATGGGCTGTGTTCTGCAGGCAGGACTGGGGCAAAACGTTACCCGCCAGGCCGCCCTGAAAGCCGGACTACCTATTACTGTTCCGGCCATGACTATTAACAAGGTTTGTGGATCCGGTCTCAAGTCCGTCATTCTTGCCGCTCAAGCCATCGCCTCAGGTGATGCCGAGATGCTTATCGCCGGCGGCATAGAAAACATGTCCATGTCTTCATATCTTCTGCCGAAAGCCCGTTCCGGTTACCGGATGGGGGATGGCAAGCTGGTTGACTCGATGATCAAAGACGGCCTCTGGTGTGCAACGAATGATTACCATATGGGCATCACTGCAGAGAACATTGCAGAGCGCTGGGGCATTAGCCGGGAGGCACAGGACATTTTCTCGACGGCCAGCCAGAATAAAGCGGAAAAAGCCATCAAAGAGAATCGGTTTGCCGACGAAATCGTACCTGTTCCAATCCCCGTAAAAGGAGGCTTCACTGATTTTTGCGTCGATGAATTTCCTAAATTCGGGGTTACGTTGGAGGGTTTAGCAAAACTCAAACCAGCCTTTAAGAAGGATGGTACTGTGACTGCCGGTAACGCCTCCGGCATCAACGACGGAGCTGCGGCCTTGGTGTTGACGACCAGAGAGAAGGCCGAAGAACTAGGTGTTACACCATTGGCCAGGTTTGTCACAGGCGCTTCAGCCGCTGTAGACCCTGCAATTATGGGGATCGGGCCGGTAGAGGCTACTAAAAAAGCGTTGAAAAAGGCCGGTTGGCAGCTGAATAATCTTGAGCTTATTGAGGCAAACGAAGCCTTTGCAGCACAATCTCTTGCTGTCGCCAAAGATTTGGGCTTCAATATGGACATCGTCAATGTTAACGGCGGGGCTATTGCCATCGGCCATCCAATTGGCGCGAGCGGGGCAAGAATACTCGTTACTTTGCTTTATGAAATGCAAAAAAGGGATGCAAAAAAAGGTCTCGCCACACTATGTATAGGTGGCGGTCAGGGCGTTGCTGCTCTTGTGGAAAGATAGCAGGGAGGCATATCCATGCAAGTCAGCGATATTAAAAAAATAGCCTGCATCGGAGCAGGGACGATAGGGGCAAGTTGGGCTTCATACTTTCTCTGGAAGGGCTACCCGGTAGCTGTCCAAGACGTCACCGAAGAAGCGCTGGAGAGAGCTAAAAAACTGATTGATAGCAACCTGAATTTTCTACTAGGTAAAGGCCTGCTGACAGAAGCAGTTCTGGATAAAGCCAATAAATCAGTCAATTATCATACAAATATCGGCGAAGCAGTCAAGGACGTACAGTTCATCCAGGAGTCGGCTTTTGAGAATTACGACGTTAAAAAGGCTTTATTCAAGGATATTGATGAATTTGCGCCGCAGGCAATTTTTGCAAGCAGCAGCTCCGGTCTGTTAATCAGCGAGATCCAAAAATCCTCACGCTTCCCGGAAAGATGTATCATAGCACACCCTTTTAACCCGCCTCATCTCATCCCGCTTGTTGAACTCGTCAGAGGCAAAGCCACGAGTGAAGAAACGCTCACCGTAGCCTATGATTTCTACAAAGCAATTGGCAAAATGCCGGTCAGAGTCAACAAAGAGGTGCCGGGTCATATCGCCAACAGGATTGCGATGGCTTACTGGCGCGAATGTATCGATCTTGTCATGAACGGTGTTTGTACGGTCGAAGACGTTGATTTGGCAAGCTGTTACGGCCCCGGACCACGCTACGCGCTCATGGGACCGCATCTTATTTACCATTTAGGCGGCGGGCCGGGTGGGGTCAAGGATTTTATCAACCATCTCGGGCCGTCGGTTGAAATGTGGTGGGAGGATATGGCTACGTGGAAAAAGTTTCCTGAAGGATGCCGGGAAGTGCTTGAAAAAGGCGTACTCGATGAATTAGCCGGCAAAACGCCGGAAGAGCTGGCAGCATGGAGAGACGAGAAGCTGGTTAAGCTGCTCGGTGATCTGGACAGGCTCAAGTAAGTATTTACCATAGACAAAACGGGGTCAGGCGAATGAATCGCGCCTGATCCCTAAAATTACAGCTCGCTTTGTCCCGGGCTTACCCTGTTTTTTCCTTGTGTCTTCGCTTGATACATATAATCATCGGCTTTTTTTATTAAGGTATTGCTATCTTCAAAAACCTGGCTTGAAGCAGTATAAACACCAAAACTTGCCGTAATAGAAAGCGGAGCGAGGTCTGCTGCTACCTTGATTTGCATATCCTCTGTTTCATGGCGCAGACGCTCGGCAATTTCCAGGGCCTGTATCTGCCCAGCCTCCGGTATGCAGAGAATGAATTCCTCACCGCCAAACCGTCCGACGAAATCATACTTGCGGATATGTCTGAGGATTTCTGCTGCAAAGCGCGCAATAACTTTATCCCCAGCCAAATGTCCGTACTCATCGTTGATTCTTTTAAAGTTATCGAGGTCGGCCATAATCAGAGTCAACGGGGACTTCAGCCGCCATGATCTGTACACCTCACTCTCGAGTCGTTCCATAAACGCACGGCGGTTGAGCAGACCGGTCAACCAGTCCGTTAAGGCTAAGCGGCTGATCTTGTTCTCTAACTCAATGATTCTTTGTCCAATCTGGATACGGTATTTTAATTCCTGTTCATCAAATGGCTTGACAATATAATCGTCCGCGCCGGCTTTTAAACCGGCGATCAGGTCGTCTTTTTTATCCATGCCGGTAAGCAGGATGATATATACATAGCTGTTTAAAGCGCTGTTTCGCACCGTCTGACATAACTCGAGTCCATTCATATTGGGCATGACCCAGTCCAGGATCGCCAGCTGTGGTCTGTTATTCTCCCGAATAATATTCCAGGCTCCGATGCCGTCTTTGGCCAGAACGACTTCATATCCCCAGCCGTTCAGCACTGTCTCGATAATCTTGCGGTAATACCTGCTGTCTTCAGCAACAAGTATCCTCAACTTTACTCACCTTCATTTTATCTGACTATTACAAACTTTATGTACATTTATACTACCTCATTTTTGCTTTTCCTGCAATATTAACGAAAATATCCGCAAGCGGTTAAGGTGGAAGGATTCGCAAAAACCCTCATAAACAGATTTGGTTTTCAGGACTCCTTCATCAATTATATCGGCCCCACCATAGGTTCACATTCCGGTCCGGGCCTCATCGCGGCCTTTTTCCTTGGGAAGCCTAGATTTATGTGAATTCTGCTCCGGGTCTTGACTATAAAAAGCAGCACAGATATACCATATTCAAGGGACAGCCTCAAATATTTATGGCTGTCCCTAAATTTATCTTAATATAAGGTTTTCCAATACTAGAGCTGTTTTCTGATCGCTTCACCGATAGCCTGCGTCCCGACAAGCTGCATGCCTTCCGACCAGATATCCGCCGTTCTCAATCCGCTGTTTAGAACACGCCCTACGGCTTGCTCGATAGCCTCGGCTGCCTCCGGTTTCCCTAGTGAAATCCGCAGCATCATGGCCAACGAAAGAATTGCGCCGATAGGATTGGCTTTGTCCTGGCCGGCGATATCCGGCGCCGAACCGTGCGACGGTTCATAAAGAGCCGGTCCGTCGCCGATACTGGCCGACGGCAGCATGCCGAGCGAGGCTCCTAAAACAGAGGCCTGGTCTGAAAGAATATCACCAAACATATTCTCCGTGACAAGTACATCAAATTGCGCAGGATTGATACAAAGCTGCATCGCACAGTTATCTACATACATATGATTAAGTGTAATGCCGGGATAGGCTGCGGCCTCCTCCTCGGCAATTTTGCGCCATAACCTGGAAGTATCCAGGACATTGGCTTTATCTACTGAAGTAACCTTGCAGCGTCTTTGCAGTGCCAGTTCCATGGCCTTTTTCATAATACGTCTGATTTCAGAGCTCGAATACTCAATCGTATCAAAGGCCTTGACCTCACCGTTGACAGTTTCAGTGCCTCTTTTACCAAAATAGGCGCCGCCGATAAGCTCGCGTACAATTAAGACATCGACGCCTGCGACTATCTCATTTTTAAACGGAGACTGTGTCAAAAGCTGCTCCCAGCACTTCACCGGTCGAAGATTAGCGTAGAGCCCCAAGGTTTTGCGCAAAGCCAGGAGTCCGCGCTCCGGGCGTATTTCTATCGCAATCTTATCCCATTTCGGACCGCCTACCGCTCCGAGAAGCACTACATTACTGTTTAATACTAACTCCCGGGTTTCCTCAGGAAACGGAGACCCCGACGCATCAACGGCGCTCCCGCCTATCAGGCCTTCTTTGACGGTGTACTCGAGTTTGTATTTTGCTTTGAGTTTTTCAAGGGCCAAAAGAGCCTGAGCAGTAACCTCCGGCCCAACCCCATCTCCGGCTAATACGGCAAGTTTAACCATGCGTTTTCACCTTCTCGCTGACATACGGGATAAGCCCGCCTTTGGCCACTATTTCCATCATGAACGGCGGCAGCGGTTGCCCCGTGTAAACCTTATCATTCGTAACATCCCGGATGACTCCTTTAATTGGATCTACTTCCAGTACCGCCCCTTCTGCAATCGCCTGGCAGGCTTGGGGGGCGACGATAATAGGCAGACCAATGTTGATAGCGTTGCGGTAGAATATACGCGCATAGCTTTCGGCGATCACACAACCAAATCCGGCATGTTTGATCGCGACCGGCGCATGCTCCCTCGAACTGCCACAGCCGAAATTTCTTCCGGCCACGAGGATATCACCTGTTTGAATTTTTTTCACAAGCTGTGGGTCAAGATCCTCAAAACAATGTGCCGCTAAATACGCCGGGTCGGATTGATTTAAATAACGGGCAGCGATGATCAAATCCGTATCGACATCATGTCCCAGTTTCCAGGCCTTCCCTTTTATTGTGTTCATTTCGCCACCTCCTCGGGTAAACCGATCCGGCCAAGTATAGCCGACGCCGAAGCAATGGCAGGGCTGGCCAGATAAACCTCACTCTTCGGATGGCCCATCCGTCCGACGAAGTTCCGATTTGTCGTCGAAATCGCACGTTCGCCCTCAGCCAGGATGCCCATATATCCTCCGAGACAAGGCCCGCATGTTGGTGTGCTGAATACGGCGCCGGCCTCGATGAATACCTCGACCAGTCCTTCTTTGACAGCTTTCAGGTAAATTTCCTGTGTGCCCGGAATGATGATAGCCCGAACATCCGGGTGAACCTTCCTGCCCTTCATTATTTCAGCGGCTACAACGAGGTCTTCCCAACGTCCATTCGTACAGGAACCGATGACCGCCTGATCTATGCGGACATGCCCGGACTCAGCGGCCGGTCTGGTATTCGACGGCAGGTGCGGAAAAGCAACCTGCGGCTCTAAATTGGTTACATCTATCTCGATAATATTCTCGTATTTGGCATCAGCATCGCTGTAGTAAATAGTCCAGGGTCTCTTAGCACGCCCTGTCATATATTGGATCGTCTTCTCATCAGCCGCAAAAATACCATTTTTAGCGCCGGCTTCA
>DIVP01000150.1 GCA_002422465.1 Peptococcaceae bacterium UBA6129
TGGGAGTTTGGCTAGCAAGCCCTAAATAGCGGAAAAACAGGACGAATCGGCAAAATCCCAAAGTGCTATTCCGTGCCATAGCATTAAAAAAACAACCGAAATCCCACAAACATCAGGAAGTTAATGACTTTATGAAAACAACTTTGTTATAATGAGTATGAAATGACAGTTAAAATTGGAGACTGAAAATGAGAATACGTACATTAATGAGTGGAAGTTCGGGAAATGCTATTTACATAGAAACCAGCAAGACAAAAATTCTGATTGATGCCGGACAAGCAGGCAGAAGATTAAGCCAAGCCCTTGAAGAAGGCTGCGGAGTGAAGGCAGGAGAGCTCGACGCTATTTTGGTGACGCATGCTCATCGCGACCATATTCTCGGTGCCGGGGTTATGTCGAGGCGCTATGACTTGCCGCTTTACGCGACGGAAGGAACCTGGTGTGAGATGGAGTCATTAATCGGCCCAGTAGCTCCCGAGTGGCGATATTATATTGATACGGAAAAGACCTGGCAGATAGGTGATATAAAAATAGAGCCGTTTCCGACCTCGCATGATGCGCTCGAGCCGATCGGGGTTATCTGCAGTTGTGGACAAAAAAGGGTAGGTATGGCCACTGATTCCGGCGTTTTCACAACGCGGATGGGCAATGTACTGAAGAATCTTGATTGTCTCGTGCTCGAAGCAAATCACGATGTAAAGCTGTTAAATGAAGGGCCATATCCGTGGCCGCTGAAAAAACGAATTGCCGGCGTCCTGGGGCATCTTTCTAATGACGGGGCCGGACAGGCGTTACTGAAGATTTGCGAGGAAAAGACAAAGAATGTTATCCTTGCCCATTTAAGCGAGGAAAACAATAAGCCCTCTTTAGCCCTCGAGACTGTTCAAGAAGCATTAAAGTCTCATCAGGTATCTCTTGAAAATATTGATATAATGGTAGCTCCCCGTCACCGGCCAGGCCATTTTGTTTCTATATAGAAAGGCGGTAGGCATCTATGGGTTATTATTATGAATATCCCCGGAAACGCAGGATTCTTCCTATTATACTTTTAAGCATAATCAGCGCAGTTATCGGCGGACTTTTAGCCTTAAGCCTTGCTCCGCTTGTTTATGGCCCGAACTATTTAATGAAGATCGGAAATGAAACAGCCCTGCCCGAGCAGCAAGGGGCTCTGCCTCCGGCGAGTCAGGATTATACCCCGGTAGTGGCAATTGCCGAAAGGGTAGGACCGACAGTCGTCGGTATATCCAACCAGCGGCTCGGACAAAGTATCTTTAACCGCGACCTCGTCGAAAGCGGCAGTGGGTCCGGGGTGATTATCAGTCAGGACGGGTATATTGTCACTAATTATCACGTCATCGCAGATGCCGACAGGATAATGGTGACATTGGCGGATAACCGTCAGCTTGAAGCGAAGGTGACCGGCCGTGATCCGGATACGGATCTGGCTGTTTTACGGATTGCTGCCGACAATTTGCCTGCTGCCATTCTCGGAGATTCAAATATACTTAAAGTCGGCGAGCTTGTAGTTGCGATAGGCAACCCTCTGGGGACTGAATTTGCCCGCTCTGTGACTGCTGGGGTAGTGAGTGCGAAGGAGCGCGAGATTGTTATTGAGGATAGGAAGTTTACGCTGCTACAGACTGATGCGGCCATTAACCCCGGCAACAGCGGCGNNAGGGTCAGGTCATCGGAATAAATAGTGTCAAACTGGTTATTTCCGGGGTTGAAGGAATGGGCTTTGCAATCCCGATCAGTGATGCCAGGCCAATTATCGATGAACTTATTAATAAGGGCTATATCAGTCGGCCCTCTCTAGGTATCTGGGGCGTTGTCATCGATGAAGGATTGGCTTGGGAAAACCGCCTGCCCCAAGGGATATTTATCAGGCAAGTAGTAGAGGGCGGGGCAGCCGACAAAGCAGGACTAGGGCCAAATGACATAATTATTGGTGTTAACGAGGCAGAGATTAAGACTTTTGAGGATTTAAGCAATAATTTAAAGCAATTCAAGCCAGGTGACGAAATTATACTAGCTATTTACAGACAAGGTAAAAATATTAAAGTACCTCTGACCCTTGGGGAAAAGGGGCAGGAGTGAGGAGGTAGCGGAATGATTGCCGCTTGTCATGAACATTTAGAAAGAGCGATTGATGAATTTATCGATAAATACCAGAGCAGTCCGGATATGTTTCGGCGCGATCAGCTAAGTCAAGAGGAAACGGATGTCCCCGATAAATGCGGTTATTGTGCAGAACCGGCTGTATATTTGGTCAAAGAATATGCAGATTAAGGTTATCGCCGTAGGAAAATTAAAAGAGAATTACTGGCGTGAAGCTGTCGCTGAATACCTAAAACGGCTCAGTCCCTACGCCAGAGTAGAAATTATCGAAGTGGCAGAAGAGAAAATTGCAGAGAACCCTTCCGATGCGGAAATTAGGCTGTGTACAGCAAAAGAGGGAGAACGAATCCTTAAAAACATATCGTTGGCTTGGTATGTCATCCCGCTTGTAATTGAGGGCAGCATGCTATCCTCCGGTGAACTGGCGGGCTTTTTCGGCAGGCTTTCCGTAGAGGGAAAGAGCCAGATTGTCATAATAATCGGCAGTTCGCACGGACTGGCGCCGGAGGTCTTGGAGCGCGGCAATTATCTGCTCTCCTTTTCGCCGATGACCTTTCCTCACCAGATGATGCGCGTTATATTGCTTGAGCAGGTCTACCGCGCTTTTAAGATACTCAAAGGGGAGCCTTATCATAAATAAATGATAATAACAACCCGGGGCAATACGAAAGAAAGCTCGATAAAAAATATAGAATGTTTGTAAGTAATAATTAGTAGACGCTAATAAATGATTTAAAGTTGAACAAATATAGTATTTGACATAAGGAATTAGCTGTAATAGACAGATTAGTAAAACAGACAAGAGAACCTCAAAATAGCAGGCTTTCTTGTCTGTTTTATTTGTCTTATTTTGTCACTCATATTAGAGCTTATAGACCACAATTCAAGTAATTTGCTTTAAGAAGAATTAAGTCGAATAAGGAGAATTTAACATTAAAATTTTTAGAATAATGAAGGATAACGGCTTTATTTGTCAAATAATTCAATTAAACAAACGGGATATGAGGTAGTCTCTAAATGCGAATAACAAAGGATAGAATAAATAAGAAATGCATCAAATCCTCTGAAATAAAGTCTACAGAGAAAAGGGATAAGATAATAATCTCAAGGTGCCTCCCTTTTCTAAAATGGCCTGGAGGCAAAAGATTATTAATAAAGTATATTTTGCCAGTGCTTCCTGTGGTTTATAGAAGTTATTATGAGCCTTTTGTCGGTGGAGGCGCACTGTTTTTTTATCTTAAGCCCAAAAATGCCATAGTATCGGATAGCAATGTTGAATTAATAAACTGTTATCGCCAAGTACGAGATTATCCTGAAAAGGTAATATGTTATCTTAATCAATTAAGGAATTCAGAAGAG
The DNA here is from genome assembly GCA_002422465.1 of Peptococcaceae bacterium UBA6129. Classification (GTDB taxonomy): domain Bacteria; phylum Bacillota; class Peptococcia; order DRI-13; family UBA6129; genus UBA6129. The sequence continues at coordinate 3,481 of DIVP01000150.1, forward strand.
GAGTATTATAGAGTACGAGATGAAGTCCCAAGCAGTCAGATTGCAAAGGCTGCGAGATTGATATATCTTACAACATTATCTTTTAATGGCATTTATAGACTTAACAAAAATGGGGTTTTTAATGTGCCTTATGGGAAGAAAACACATATAAATCCTTGTAATGAATCAAGAATTTTAGTAGCCAGTGAGACATTGCGTAGTGCGCAATTGAGAACTATGGATTTTGAAGAATCAGTTAAGGATGCTAAAGAGGGCGATCTAATATATTTTGATCCTCCTTATACTGTGGCTCATGGGAATAATGGATTTATAAAATATAACGCTAAGATATTCTCATGGGAAGATCAAACTAGGCTGGCCAAAATTGCTAAAGATTTAGCCGATAGAGGATGCAAAGTAATTATTAGTAATGCGTTTCATTCTTCAGTTCAAGAATTGTATAAAGACTTTAATTATAGAATTATAAAACGTAGCTCAGTAATTGCTGCAACAGGTATCAATCGGCGACTAGTTTCAGAATGTATTTATTATAATGAGGTGTAGTGTATGCTAAATAAGGTAGAATTGGCTTCAAAGCTAGGTAGTTTAGCACGTATTAAGGCTAGAGACTATGATATGAAAACAGTTCCTCCGTTACTTGTTGAAAAAGGCCTAACTGAAGGGTGGAGTATTGACAAAGAGAATGATAAGTCAGTACGTTTAAAAAGGAAGAAACATCATAATGTACTTTTAGAAGATAGGGTTTGGACGCTTTTATTCCGAATGGGCTTTAAATACCTATCAGAAGATGGTGGAAGTTATCTTCTTGTAAATCCAAAAGAATTAAATAGCCCAAAAACACAAATAGATGTTGTTGGTATTGATGATGAGGTAGCAATTGCTTTTGAGTGTAAGTCAGCAGAAAAACGTACCAATAGACCACAATTTCAAGAGGAACTTGGAAAACATTCATTAATTAGGGAGCGATTTGTAAATGCAATAAACGTGCAATTCAATAGCGGAATAAAACGACAGATAATCTTGAGTATGTTTACATCTAATATTTCACTATCAGACAATGATCGTGCACGAGCTAGTCAGGCAAATATAGTACTATTCGACGAACAAGATTTAGTATATTACGAAAGTTTAGTTGCACACCTTGGACCCGCAGCAAGATATCAATTACTTGCAGATATGATCCCAGGGAAAAAAGTACCAGGGTTATCAATAAGGGTACCTGCAGTCAAGACAAAAATGGGGGGCGCAAATTGTTATACCTTTTCCATATCTCCTGAATTTCTTCTCAAAATATCATATGTGTCACACCGATCAAAAGGTAAAATGTCTGAGATTAATACGTACCAGAGGATGATTAGTAAGTCAAGGCTAAGTAAAATAAAAGAGTATATAAGTGATAATGGTATTTTCCCAACAAATATCGTTCTTAACATTGAACGTGGTCATGTCAGGTTTGAGAAGATAAAACAAGAATGTGATAATAAGACAGATACGGATATAGGGATACTTGGGTGGTTAATTTTACAGCCAACCTACAAATCCGCTTGGATTATTGACGGGCAGCATCGTTTGTTTGCATATTCAGGACATGATAAAGCAGCAAAAGCACATTTATCAGTATTGGCTTTTGAGGGGTTAGCACCAAGTAAACAAGCCAGATTGTTTATCGACATAAATGCAAAACAAAAGAGTGTAAAGGCATCGCTTCTGCAAGAGTTATACGCAGAACTTCATTGGGATGCAGATGAACCGGAGAAACGTATAAGAGCGATACTATCAAAAGCTATTCAAGAACTGGGAGCTGATCCAGATTCAGCGCTTTATCAAAGAATTCAGACGGCGGACATAAGTAAAACGGATAAGTGTTGTATAACATTAAATAGTATATATACTACATTAGAGAAAAAGGATTTCCATATAGTGAAAGTTAAAAATGGTAGTCCAATAGAATATGGACCACTTTGGGCAGGGAGTAGCGAAGCTACACTAAAGCGAACAACTTATATATTAAAGAATTGGTTAAATACTATTGCTAATAGTACAAGAGAGTGGTGGGATAAAGGCGCAGGTGAGGGTGGCGGCTTAGCAATGAGTGACGGAATAATTACATGTATTAACGTATTACGAAGTGTTTTTCAGTATTTAGATACAAAAGGTAACAAACTTGTGCATCTAGATAATGAGGATTTGTTTGATTGTATTAAACCTTACGTAGGTGCTTTAGGGCAGTACTTAGGGGAATTAAATGAGGTTGATAGAAGAAAATTTAGGGACTTAAGGGGTATACAAGGTCAGACAACTCGTACGAGACGTTGCCAACAAGCTATTAAGGAAAAAATACCCAATTTTGATGTGCTTGGCCTTGATGATTTTATAAAATTGGAAAAAGCACAAACTAATGCACAAGCAAAGACAATAATAGATTGGATTGAAACTAATTTACAAGAATTAGTTATAAATCTTCTAAAGCAATCATATGGATCAGCGGAATCAGAGTGGTGGATACACGGTATTCCTAAAATAGTAAGAACGAGAGTGTCAGATAGGTTTGAACAAGATGATGGTAAACGTGGAGGAAAAGAATATTACTTTGAGCTTTTAGATTACAAGAAGATAATACTTGAAGATTGGGCAAAATTTGAGCCTGTGTTAGCATTTGGCAATTCTGGGAATAAAGAAAAGCGGACATCTTGGATAGACTATATTAGCCAAAGACGCAACATAGTAGCTCACCCATCTTCAGCTATAACAATTACATTTGAGGAATTAGATGAACTTCAGAAGTATAGAATTTGGTTATCTGAGAAACTTCAGGGAAAATAAGGATCAATAAAGATATCCAATATATAGAACCGCTGGTTCTCGAGAAACTGATTTCGAAAATTAACAAAATCATCATTGAGGAGGTATGGAGCTGTTCCTAAAAGATCATCGAATGTTTTTAGTTTGAACATATGCAAAAACATTATCTTGGGAGTGAGAAGATGAAACTGCCGGAAAAAGTCATCATAACAGAAGTAGGGCCACGGGATGGTTTCCAAAACATTAAGGAATGGATTCCTACTGTTCTAAAGAAAGAGATAATCAACAAACTCATTGATGCAGGCTTCCCGAAAATTGAGGTATCCTCTTTCGTCAATCCACAGGCGATAGCTCAGTTGCAAGACGCCGGGGAGATCGTCAAAAGTGTTTTAAACAGAAGCGCCCAGGCTATTTTCTATGTGCTTGTGCCCAATTTCACCGGAGCCAAGATGGCTTGTGAATTGGGCATATCGCATGTAACCTATGTTTTTTCTGTGAGCCAGTCGCATAACATGGAAAATGTCAGAAGAACAGTGGAAGCTTCACTCGAGGAACTGCGCAAGATAAGAGAACAGCTGCCCTCCCTCTCTGTCAAGGCCGGTTTGGCTACCGCTTTTGATTGCCCTTTTGAAGGGAAGATTCCTGCGGAACGAGTTGTTCAAATGGTTGAAAGATGTTTGGATCTGGGGATTGAAGAAATCTGCTTATCTGATACTATAGGTACGTCCAATCCACGGCAAACGGAAGATTTATTAGCTGCACTCGAAAACAGGTTTCCGGGTCGCCGCTTTGGCTTTCATTTTCATGATACTCAAGGAATGGGTTTGGCAAATGTGTTGGTCGCCCTCCAGCATGGATTTTTCTCGTTTGAGTCGTCCGTAGGCGGGTTGGGAGGCTGTCCCTTCGCTCCGGGAGCTGCTGGAAACATTGCCTCGGAAGACTTAATCAATATGCTCGAAGGGATGGGCATTAAAACGGGAGTTAGTATAGCAGGAGTACTTGAAGCTGCCGAATTGATACAAAAAGGAATCAAGTGCAATTTGACAGGGCATCTTGTCAATGTGTGCAATAGATAACCTTTGACATTTTTTTAACATAAGTATATTATGCAGGGGTATAGGTCCTATTTATTTGAACATTATTTATTGACTTTATTGTGTGTCTAATCAGCGAATCAGGGATAATAATCGTAGCAGGAGCGTGACACATCGGATGTTATGGGGATATAACATATTTATTACAGGAATGCTGTTAGCCTGTAGTATCAATGTCATACTTATCGTGATGGCGACCCGGCGACACCCAAATTTGCTGACAACGAGTTTTGCCGGGCTGATGGCGGCGAGTTCGGTTTATGCGTTCGGCTATTTGCTGGAAATCTCTAGTTCAACACTGGACCTGGCTTTTTTCTGGATAAAAGTAGAGTACCTTGGTATCGTCTGGATACCATTTTTTTGGATTGTGCTGGTGCTGGAATATACCGGGAAGCGCAAGTGGCTGACCAGACCTTTGCTGGCAGCGTTATGCGTTATCCCTATTGTTACGCTGATAATGGTTTATACAAATGATAATCATCACCTCTATTACCGGGCTCTCTATCTGAACTCATATGGTCAGTTTAGCATACTTGATTTGGTAAAGGGTCCGTGGTATTGGGTTTTTCAGGTGTATCTCAACCTGTTGTTGCTGTCCGGGAATGTGTTTCTGTTTTTGGTTAGCTTGCGGACGACATTGCCGCAACGTAAACAGATTGCGGTCATACTGACGGGATCGTTGCTTTTTTGGCTTACCTATGTTATTTACATTTTTGGAAAATCGCCGCTCGGGCTGGATTTAACCCCGCTCGCATTTTCTCTGGCTGGGCCGCCCTATGCCTGGGGTGTGTTTAGATATCGGCTGTTTAACCTCGTACCTGTTGCCTATGAAAATATTTTTGCCGGTATGAGCGAAGGGGTTCTCGTACTGGATATCAATAACAGGATTATTGATTATAATCCTGCTGCCTGCATCTTTATCGATAACCTTTCGCGCAAGGCTATTGGAGAGCAAGCTGAAAAGGTCTTCTCCGGCAATACCAGACTATTAGAGCAGCTTTCTCTAGATTCTGCTGAACAAATCGAGGTCAAGTCGGAAAACCCTGAGGGGGAGAAATATTATCAATATCGCATCTCACCTGTTATTAGCAAAAACAAAAAAATAATCGGTAAAACAGTGATCGTCAGCGACACTACACAACAGGTTTTATTGCTAAAAAAGCTGCGTTTGCTTGCCACCACTGATGTCCTGACTGAAACCTATAACCGCGGACACTTTATGGAAATTAGTGCGAAGGAATTAGATTATGCCAGGCAGCAAAAACAACCTGTTTCCGCCATTCTATTAGATATTGATAATTTTAAATTAATCAACGATACCTATGGTCATGAAGCAGGTGATATTGCTCTGGGTTCAATAACCAAGGCGAGCAGTGACTGCCTGCGTGACACTGATATATTCTGTCGTTATGGCGGGGATGAATTCGCGGTGTTTTTACCGAACAGCTCTTTGGATAAGGCCTTGCTTGTTGCTGAACGCTTGAGGAAAAATATTGCCGGGACCTCTGTGCAACTGAGCGCTCTTAACACTGTGCTTACAGTAACGGCGAGCTTCGGCGTAGCCAGTACCCAGTGGAGTGAAGATATCAATCTTGATGAGCTTTTAAATAACGCTGACAAAGCCTTATATGAAGCCAAGAATAGCGGGAGGAACGCCGTGAGGGCAGCCAATGATAATACTGCCTCCCTATTTGGATAGTTGTATGGCGAGTTTTGGCTAGTTTTACATATAATGTTTGACTAGCTGGTCATTATGTGATAACATTTGTAGATGTTAAAAAGGTGTGAAAAACTGAAACGATCGCTGAAAAAGTTTGATGTTTATTCCGCTTTTTGATTCAAATTTTTGTAGGGAGGCCTGTAATATGCAAGGAAAAGTAAAATGGTTTAATCCGGAAAAAGGCTTTGGTTTCATTGAAAGCAACGAGGGTGGGGATGTATTCGTACATTTCTCCGCTATCCAGGGTGAAGGTTTCAAGACCTTGGATGAAGGTCAGGAAGTTGAATTTGATGTTGTTGAAGGCAATCGCGGCTCACAAGCAGCCAACGTCGTTCGCCTCTAAAATAATCAAAGACTAAAAAAGGCATTTCCGCTTTGGCGGAAATGCCTTTTCCATTACTATACTCATTTACTATACTCATTACAATGCCGATTAAATTGCCGGCAGCTCTATTTTAATAGCGGTTCCGGAATTCAAGACGCTGTGCACTTCAACCTTTCCATTGTGATTATCGATAATCCACTTGGCAATAGCCAGGCCCAGACCTGTGCCGCCGCGCTGCTTCGTTCTAGACTTATCAGCTCTGTAGAAGCGGTTGAAGATATGGGGCAGGTCTTCTGCGGAGATGCCGCAGCCGGTGTCCACAATACTTATGACGGCCGTGCGTGCTTTTTTAATGGAATTCAGTTTGATGGTTCCGCCCGGCGGAGTGTACTTAATGCTGTTATCGAGAAAAATCCTGAGGGCTTCCTTGATCAGGTTTTTATCGGCACAAATTGTAAACTCTTCATTTTGTTCGCTCAAGATTGTATGATTTTCATCAATTAGTCTAGTCTCTCTGATGGTATCGTCAATGATCTGGTTGAGCAGAAAGTTTTGTTTGTCAATCCCTTGCAGGTTATTATCCCCGCGGGCGAGGAATAAAAGGTCTTCAATCAGTTCCTTCATACTATCGGCTTCGCCGGAGATAGCTGTAATAGATTCTTCTAGCACCTGTCTTTCGTCTATCCCCCAGCGCTCAATCAGGTTGGCATACCCCTGAATTATGGCGAGCGGGGTCCTTAATTCATGCGAGGCATCAGAAACAAACTGGTTCTGCTGTTCGGCGGATTTTTGGATCCTGTCCAGCATCTCGTTGAATGTCTGCGAGAGGTCTTTTAACTCATCTTTCGAACCGCTGACATCAAGCCTTTTATCAAGCGCATTAAAAGAAATTTCTTTGACCGTATGAGTCATTGCCTTTATCGGGTAAAGGAGTTTTTTGCTGACTCTTGAACCAATCACGATAATCGCAATGATGCCGCCCAGATTGAGGGCAAGCAGGATATTAGACAATACAGGTAAATATTCGACGGATTGGTTATGCCTGATAAAGTAATCGAAGCTAGCCATTATACAGATGCTCATGAGCGAAAAGATTGTGAAGAAGAGAAATACATAGGTGATCGTAATCTTAAAGGTGATAGAAAACCGCAGTTTGTTCGTTATTCCATGGATAATGAGGTTCAATAGATGAAACAGGGTAGAAATAAAAAATGAAACCAGCCGGAAGACGGTTTTGACGATAAGAAAGATGGCTTTAAAGAGAGATTTAATCAGCTTCATCATATTTTAATTGATACCCCACTCCGCGGATAGTATGTATGAATTTTATATTGAACCTGTCGTCGATTTTGCTGCGCAGGTAACGGATATATACATCAACAATGTTGGTGTCACCGGCGTAATCATAGCCCCATACTTTCTCGAGTAGTATATCTCTTGATAAAACAATCTCCTTATTGAGCAGAAGGTATTTCAGCAGGTCGAATTCTGTTTTCGTCAATTCAATCACATTGTTATCATAACTGACGGTATATTTTTGCATATCGAACTTCAGCTTGCCCAGCTGCATGATTTCGGTGGGATTAGCAGGACCGATCTTTTGGCGCCGGAAAGCCGCACGGATGCGGGCGAGGAGTTCCTCGACCGCAAACGGTTTGGTAATATAGTCATCCGCGCCGAGGTCTAAGCCCATGACTCTGTCGGTAATGCCATCCTTTGCGGTCAGCATAATAACCGGCGTTTCGCAAACCTGGCGCAGCCTTCTTAAAACCTCCATACCGTTAAGCGCCGGAAGCATTACGTCGAGCAGGATCAGATCATACCTGCCGGACAAGGCCTTTTCAAGCCCTGACCGGCCGTTTGGCTCAATATCGACAGTGTAGCCTTCGTGTTCGAGCTCAAGCTGCATGAATCTGGCAATTTTAGTTTCGTCTTCAACAATCAATAGCTTTTTAGTCATCAGGTTTCCTCCGCTGCTACGACCGGAATATAATCTAATTCTATTAGAATCCTGAGTAAATACAAGTACTATTGCGGATTATTAATCTGGCTGGTGACTTTCTGTGTAAAGTTGCTGACAGTAGCGCCGACACTTTCGATGCTCTTATTTATGTCGTAATCCTGTCCGTTGCTTTTTTTGAATCTGATTTTACAGCTTGTAAACAGGGCTATGGCAAGCGCAATAATCGTCAGCGGAAGCGAGATGATCGCAAATAAGATGACAGGCGCGAGCGGCAGGTTTAGTATGGTTGTTTCGTTCTGCGAGATGACCAGAGAGATCTGGTTTAGTCTGGCAATAAAGGCTTTGACCTTTTGAAAGAAGGACGTGCTGCAGGGGGCTTTTTCCGGCCTGAGCTTTTGTTCTCCTTCAAGCGAAGCCAGGGCTTCGACAATGTTGCCGTTACATTTCTCGAGTACCTCTTTGGCCTCCTTGTAGCCGATATTAGCCCGTTTTTTTAAGAGATCAATTTGTTCAAGAGTGATGTCCATTTGTCTTCCTCCTATTTACTATTTTTAATTTAACTACTTTTTAAGCATAACCTGCTATAGTTAGAGTGGGATTAGTAAAAAATTAAAATTTGATTAGAAAAGTGATAAAATTAGAGGCAGAGGTGGGCAAGATGTCACACGCAAAAACTAACGCGATGCGTATTCTAGATCAGCAAAAGATAGATTATGAGATCATTTCCTACGACAGCAGCGACGGGAAGATTGACGGGATCTCAGTGGCGGAAAAAATCGGCCGGGACCCGGCCGGCGTATATAAGACTTTGGTCGCACAAGGAAATAGTAAAAAGCTATATGTCTTCATCATCTCGGTAAAAGAGGAACTCGATCTGAAAAAAGCCGCGAACATAACCGAAGAAAAAAAGATTGAGCTGATCCCGGTTAAAGATATCCTCACGTGGACCGGATACCAGCGCGGCGGCTGTTCTCCGGTCGGCATGAAAAAGAACTACGCGACTTATCTCGATACAAGCGCCGTTGGACTTGAGAAGATTGTCTGCAGCGGCGGCCGGATTGGCTCGCAGATTGCGCTTGCTGTCAAAGATTTAATTAAAGTCACACATGCCGACGTGCACGACCTCAGCAAATAAATACTTGCATAATAGCCAATTTCATTAAATAAAAGGGGACGTATTCTTGATCATACTGCAGACAAAGGCTTTAGCCAAATCCTTTGGCGTACAAAAGATTTTTGAAAATGTAAATATCGTTATCGAGGAAAAGGAAAAACTAGGACTTGTTGGCCCTAATGGAGCCGGCAAAACAACGCTCATGCGCTGTCTGACCGGCAAGGAAACAGCCGATGCCGGAGAGATAGTGCTTGCGGATGCGGAAAATACCGGTTATCTCGAACAAATGCCGGATTATCCGAGCGGCGTGACTTTATTTGAGGCGATACTAGACAGGTTTTCTGATATCCTGGCGCTGCGCGAAAAGCTGACCCAGCTCGAAAACCTCATGAGCCAACAAGATGTTGGCAGCGGGCTGGAACAGGTCATGGCTCGTTATGCCCGCGTTACAGAAGATTATGAGCGTGCCGGCGGTTTTAGCTGTGAGGCCATGACCCGGCGCATTGCGGCCGGTCTTGGCTTTTGTGAAAAAGACCTGATCAGAGAGGTAGCGGAATTCAGCGGCGGGGAAAAGACCAAAGTCAGCCTAGCCAGACTGCTCGTGCGGAAACCGGAGTTATTGTTGCTTGATGAGCCGACTAATCACCTTGATCTTGCGGCGGTGGAATGGCTTGAGTCCTTTTTGAAAAGCTACGTCGGCTCAATTCTTGTCATCTCGCATGACAGGTACTTTCTCGACCAGATAACGCAAAGAACGCTGGAACTCGATAACCGCGTCCTGACAAGTTTCGCCGGGAACTACAGCCGTTATGTTGTTCTGAAAGAGGAAAAAACACTGGTCCAAACAAAATCTTACGAAAAACAGCGCAAAGTCATCGCCGCGACCGAAGAGTATATCGACAAGTACCGCGCAGGGATCAAATCCAAACAAGCCCGGGGGAGACAGTCCCAACTGGCACGTCTCGAGAGGCTTGATAAACCGGCGCTGCAGCGGAGCATCCATATCAATAACAGCGCTTACCAGGCTGCCCAAAGCGCCAATATCGTCATCGAAGTCAAAGATATCAAGATGTCCTTCGGTACGAACATGCTCTGGGAAAAAATCAATTTCAGCGTCTGCAAAAATGAGAAGGTAGCCCTGATCGGCAGTAACGGCGCAGGAAAGACCACGCTTTTTAAGGTTATCACCGGCGAG
>DIVP01000011.1 GCA_002422465.1 Peptococcaceae bacterium UBA6129
GCCTCGGATGTCCGTTTCTTCTTATGGTTTAGGTAAAGAAACACGGCAGATACAATAATTGCTGCGGCGCTTACGACCTGGGCAGCCCGCAGTGTCGAGAAGAGCATCAGGCTGTCCGTACGGAAGCTTTCGATTATAAAGCGCCCGATGGAATAGAGCAGCGCATAACTAAGAAATATATCCCCCTCCTTGAGGTTTTCCTTCCTCCTTAACCAGAGCAAAAATATAAATATGCCAACATTCCAGAGAAACTCATAAAGAAAGGTCGGATGACGGTAGGCCCCATCGATATACATAGCCCAAGGAACTTTCTCCGGATCGACCGTATATCCGTACGCTTCCTGATTAAAGTAATTTCCCCACCTGCCAATCGCTTGTCCTAAAACAATACCAGGAGCAGCAATGTCGACTCCTTGAAAAAACCTGATCCGGTATTTTCTCATCATAAGATAGGCCGCCAGCAAGGCCGCAATCAATCCGCCATGAATAGCCAGCCCACCCTGCCAGGTGGCCGGTATCTCTTTGAGGTTGAGGCTATAATAATCCCAGTTGAAGAGTACATAGTACAAGCGGGCGCCAATAAAAGCAGCCGGCAAGGCCACCATGATGATATTAAAATAATGGTCTTGATTATACCCCCTGCGCTCCACTTCGCGAAGAGCCAGCACCGTCCCAATCAGAACGGCGGATGCTATGAGTATGCCGTACCAGTATACGGCAAACTGCCCAATAGTAAAAGCAACCGGATTAATACTCATGAAACATTTTCCCTTCATCTGACAATGTTACTGCAGCTATAGTATAACCTTTTCAGAGCAAATAGGTCTCTTCGCCTTTTATTACCTTTATCCCGGCTTTTTCTATGATAGCGGCGGCTTCCTCCGGGTTTTCGACGCGGACAATCACAAGAGCATCCTCGCTCGCGTTCCCGATGAAGGCATACATGTATTCTACATCAAGCCCGGCTGCTCCGATCTTCTCGAGAGCATCAGCCAAGCCACCGGGTACATCCGGTACCTGAATGGCCAGTACCTGTGTAATATTGGCTACAAATCCTTTTTCTCCCAAAATCTGATAGGCCCGAACAGGATCATTGACAATCAGACGCAGCACACCAAAGTCTGCAGTATCGGCAATAGATAAGGCCCTAATATTGATGCCTGCATCCCCCAGAACACGGCAGACATGGGCTAAACGCCCTTTTTTGTTCTCCAGGAAAAGAGATATTTGTTTTACCATCACAAAGCCCTCCTTATATTTTTCTACGATCGATAACTCTGACGGCTTTACCCTCGCTGCGCGGGATTGTATGAGGCTCGACAAGTCTTATTGTCGCCGAGATGCCTAAAAGTGATTCGATACGGTGCTGAATTTTTTTCTCAAGAACTTCGAGTCCACTGATCTTATCGGAAAACATAGCCGGTGAAATTTCAACCTGGATTTCCAGATTATCCAGACTGCCTTGCCTGTCAACTATCAAGAGGTAATGAGGAGCTGTCTCGCCAATCTCCAGGAGCACAGTCTCAACCTGTGACGGAAAGACATTGACACCTCTGATTATCAGCATATCATCAGACCGTCCCATTATCTTCTGCATCCTGAGATGTGTTCTGCCGCAAGCACACGGTTCATCATTCAGAATAGTTATATCCCTGGTTCTATAGCGNNATAATCGGAATTCCTTCCTTAGTGATCGTTGTAAATACTAATTCACCCTTTTCGCCGGGCGGGAGCGATTCTCCTGTTATTGGATTAATAATCTCCGGAATAAAATGATCTTCGAAGATATGCATGCCCTTCTGCTCCTCGCATTCGATAGCCACTCCGGGGCCAATTACCTCCGATAAACCATAGATATCAATGGCTTTTATTTTTAAGCGTTTCTCAATCTCTTCGCGCATTTTCTCCGACCACGGTTCTGCACCAAAAATGCCATACTTTAATTTTAATCTGCTGCGGTCAATACCTTGCTCCTCGAGCGCCTCCGCAAGGAATAAAGCATAGGAAGGAGTACAGGCCAATACCTCAGTGCCGAAATCCTCCATGAGCATTAACTGACGCTGTGTGTTGCCGCCGGACATCGGGATTACCGAGGCGCCAATCCGTTCAGCGCCGTAATGGACTCCCAGCCCTCCGGTGAACAGCCCATAGCCATAGGCAACCTGGATAACGGAATTTTTTGTAGTGCCTCCGCAGACCAGGCAGCGTGCCATTATTTCCGACCAGATGTTGATATCGGAGCGTGTATAACCGACAACCGTAGGTTTCCCGGTAGTGCCGGAAGAGGCATGCACCCTGACTATTTCAGACATCGGAACTGCAAACATGCCAAAAGGATAGTTATCGCGCAGATCCTGTTTCGTTGTAAAAGGCAGCTTTTTCAAATCGTCCAGGGATTTAATGTCGCCGGTTTCAATCCCTGTCTCCTGGAATTTCTGCCGGTAAAAGGGTACATTAAAAAAGACGCGCTCCGTCATATCCTGCAAACGCTTTAACTGCAGCTTTTGTAATTCTTCGCGCGGCATACACTCGAAATGCCTGTTCCAATACATGAATCATCACCTCATAAACATAAGTATATTATTTAAACTAGCTTAAAGTATATGCTATCATCTCTTTCCCTTCAATGTTTTTGATGAAATTATTATACATTATTTCACTATATTCTCGACTGTCCTATAGCAGACTTCTAGCACTTGCTTTAAAAATGAATTTCTTGATATCAGGCAATAATAGATATAGATGTGGCTTAGGGAGTGAATCTTTTGAAAACCGTTTTTTCGTATGCTGGGATCACAATTGGCTCCACTATCTTTGCCTTCGGATTAAACTATTTTATTATCGCCAATGGACTTGCCGAAGGAGGCATCACCGGTCTGGCGATTATTGTCCATTACGTGACAGGCTGGTCTGTGGGTCTGATGCTCTTTTTGATGAATGTTCCGCTCCTCCTGTTGGGTTGGAAAAAGTGGGGAAATAGTTTTTTTATAAAAACTCTCTGGAGTGTAATTGTCGTCTCAATCGTCGTGGACCTGACAAAGCAATACAGCTTGCAGACCCAGGACTTGCTCCTTGCTGCTCTGTATGGCGGCACGTTTTCCGGTGTTGGTATCGGCATTGTTCTCAGGAATGGGGCAACCACCGGAGGGCTTGATGTCATAGCACGCTTTCTGTATGACAAAAGCGGCATTAGCGTAGGAAAGACTTATCTCACGTTCGATATGGCCGGCTTAATTTTAGTAGCTATATTATTCGGACTCGAAAAAGCGCTCTATACCCTCGTCGCACTCTATATCTTCAGCCAGGTAGTTGATCGGGTCATTGAAGGCTTAAACCAGTCCAAAGCTGTCTTCATCATCTCCAAAGCTACCGCGGCAATTACGCAGACAATCATCAACGAGCTTGAACGCGGAGCTACCGTGCTAAAAGGATACGGAGCTTATACCGGACGCGAAAAAAACGTACTCTACGTCGTAGTCGGCAAGCAGCAGCTCCTGCGCCTGAAAAAAATTGTCCAAAGCCTGGATCCCGAAGCCTTTGTCATTGTCAATAATGTCTACGAGGTACTTGGCGAGGGCTTCCGCAGGCCTTTTTAAACGGGAATGTTTTTATAGATTTTCACATTATTTGTCCAAGCGGGAACCAAAGGCTCTTAATTTATCCTGGACCCAATTTATCGAAACCTCGGTGAAATCACCGGGGTTTTCGTCATAAGCAACAGCTCTGGCCGCTGCCGCCCCAGCGGCGTCACCGAGCACAGCCAGATTTGGCAATACTCTCAGCTCAGCCCATGCAAACGAAGAACAGCCTGTGGCATAGCCAGACACTAAAAGATTTTTGATGTTCTCAACAATGAGCATGCGATAAGGAAGATAGACAGGGTTTTCCGGTTCTCCTCCCGTCTCCCGCCAATCGGGCCTGATAGCATCAGTCACCGGCCATTGATAGGCGCCACCCTTGTTGAGATCCTCGGGGCGGTATGCATTGATGTCCATCATATAATATCCGAGCCCTATTCTATCGGCATAGTTGCCGGTATCTTCTCCATTAGTGGCGCTGTTCCCGGCCTTCTGCGCCTCTTTAGTTGTCACAGCATAATTAATATTCTCCGTATTAAAGTTAACCTGCTTTGTTGTAAGCCGCCCATGTATTGATTCCCTGATATACATAACCTCACCGACGACAGGTTTCCCATCGTCGTCAAGCACGAGTTCAGCCTTGCCAAATCCGTACTGACCGGCCCCATCATTGACACAAAACTGACGCAGGGCCTCGATAAAGTGAGGGTTGCCCAGCATCTGCCGTGCTTTTATCCAGGCCTGCTCGACACTCAAATGACCAGGGGCTGTGTCTCTAGGATAGGCCGGCGTCTTACGGTCGCGGTCATGGGCTCTGCCGTCAACGTTAGAGACGAGCAAGGTATTTACCCACCATTCGTCGCTGCCGGCGCCGTCCTGCGCAGCATTAATCGGCTTAATCGCCAAACCCTCTGCTTTGTATCTCTCATTAAAACCAATGACCAGTGCATTGCTATTCCAAGTCTTGCTGCCTCCGGCCAAACCCCAACTGCCCGAGCCGTCACGCGTAAATGTAAAATCTCCAAGGGTCTGGGGTATATCCGGCATTTCCAGACCGGAGACTTTGAACATCAATGTGGCTGCCTGCTGGTAGGTATAGCTCGACGTCAATTCCTTGTCGGTAAGGTACTGCGTCGGCCAATCCTGCCTGCCAACCGTATGCGGCGCATCTGCCATTCTGGCGAGCCTCCCGTCATCAGAGGCATCGATAAAGACCCCGGCCGAGATAACCGTCAGTCCTTCCTGCCAGCTAACACTCCCGCTTTCATCCCTGTCTAGCGGATAAATGTGTATCTTGTTAATTTTTTTATCTTTTAATTCCACAAGGCTGATATCGTTGCTATACATTATTTGCAGGTTGGGGAACTGGGCCAGGTCTTTGGCAATGATTTGGGCCATACGGGCGGTATTATAAAACTGCCCGCCTCCTGCATTGTACCACTGCCCGAATGTGCCCTGTGTCACTATTTTATCCTTCCAGAGACGGATATCGGTGAAATTTTGACCGCCGACAGTTCCGAGTCCTCCCAATTCGCTGACCGGTTCCGGAACAATTAAGAGAACGCTTTTGTCCGGTACAAGCATTGCAGCATTATGAACAGCAGCACAACCGGCGAACCCGCCCCCGTATACGACAATATCCACGTGGGTACTGTGCCGGACTCCCGGTATCATGAGAATTATTAACATATAGAAAAGACACACTAAGCGTCTGCTCATCTGCCCACCTATGCCCAATAACTATTCTTATTAGATTGTACGTGATGTTAACTGATCATGCAATGTTTTCCATCTACGTCGGACATTCACGCCAAATCGGCAAACGAGCCCATTTCCTTGATTATCAGGCACGCCGCATCCATCAGGTGAAAAGCGAGAGCCGCCCCGGTACCTTCGCCGAGCCGCATATTCATGAGCAGCATAGGTTCTAATCCGAGTCTTTCCAGTACAAGTTCAGCTCCTTTTTCCGCAGAAAGATGCGAGGCTATCAAATAGTTTTTGACCGCCGGGCATAGCTGCACTGCAAGCAGGGCTGCAGTACCTGCGATAAAACCGTCAATAACGGCAGGTTTTTTTTGGGCTGCTGCCGCAAGATAACACCCAGTCAGTCCGGCCAGATCAAGACCACCAACTTTTGCCAGTACATCAAGCGCATCCAAAGGATTGGGCTGATTCACAGCCAGTGCGTCTTCAATTGCCTTCAGCTTCATACTGTAAGCCTTTTCATCAGCGCCTGTTCCAGAACCGGCAACTGTACGGGGCTCAATCCCGCATAATCCGGCAACGACAGCAGCGCTTGTAGTTGTATTGCAGATACCGACCTCTCCGCTGCCAAAAACCTCGACGCCTTCTTCAACCAGAAAATTCACGGTTTCAATTCCTACCTCAATCGCCGCGATGGCCTCTTCACGGGTCATAGCCGGGCCTCTGGCAATATTTCCGGTGCCATTTTTTATTTTCCTGTTAATAATATGACTACCGTTAGTTTGCCCCTTGATGCCAACATCTACCACGACAAGACGGCTGCCCGCCTGCCGTGCCAGAACGGAGACCCCAATCAAGCCCGGCTCAGCCAGTTCGGCGACTGCTTTCGTTATTTCCTGCGGGTATGCGTTAAACCCTTCATCATACACACCGTTATCGGCAGCCATCATGATAATGGCCTTAGCTTCAAGCGGTAGCGCTAAAGTACCGTATATGCCCGCCAATTGTATCGCAATGTCCTCAAGCTTGCCAAGACTTCCCGGTGGTTTAAGCAATCCATCGAGTTTTTGTTTGGCAAGAGCCATTGCTTCCTCATCAAGTGTGGTAATTTTCTTTAAGGTCTCGTTTAACAGGTCGCCCATATCTTCCCAACTCCTCTCCTTATTTTGCGCATATAAAAAAGCGCACGGCAGAAACACCGTGAGCTTTACCATCACCCAGTAGCAATCCGATCAGGCAGGTCTCCTGGCTCTGATTCCTCGCCTCTATGGCCTTCCCGAAAAACGGTGGCTGTTCAGCACGCTTGCGCACTGCATAAAAGGCTCCTCAGTTACAGTGGTGGGTCCGCCGGGGATTTACACCCCGTTCCCTATTCTCCGTTTGGGGCACCTGACTTTCATATTACCTTACTATCTGTTTTCTTATTTATTATATACTCTGCGTGCTGGTATCAGCAATCGCGGATTAATCCTTTGATCAAGGCAATCTCAGCAGCATGCCCATCTTCATCGTTCGGGGTTTCTAAAATTATCGGGATTTTGCGGAAATTTTCATCACATACCAGCGCTTTGACTATTTCGAGACCGAGATAGCCCTCTCCAATCTTGGCATGGCGGTCACGCCTTGAGCCAACCGGAAAAACCGAATCATTCAGATGCATCGCCTTGACTCTTGCCAGTCCTACAGTTTTCTCTATTTCTGTCTTCACTTTACTAAGATCAGCCAGGTTATATCCCGCTCCGGTCAGATGGCTGCTGTCCAGGCACAGTCCAAGCTGTGGATGGTCTGCGCACGCTGCCATTATTTTTTGGATTTGCTCAAATGTGTAACCGAGCTCCGTACCGGACCCAGCCATAATCTCGATAAGAATATTAACATCCTCCGGGATCGTCGGCAGAATTTCTTGTAAGCCCTGGACTACGAGTAGAAGACCGGCTTCTTCACCCTGCCCGCCGTGACTGCCTACATGCAGTACAAGATAGGGCGTTTGCATAGCTTTAATGCGCAGCAAATCTTCCTTGATCGTGCGTATACTAAATTCCCTTACCTCCGGTTTGGCCGAGGCCAGATTATAAGTATAGGGCGCATGGGCAACGAGCGGACCAAATTGATGTATATTCAGCAGGCGGCGGGCTTTGTCAATATCCCTGTCATCGAGCTCCTTCGCACTGCCGCCCCGCGGATTTCTTGTAAAAAACTGCATGGTATTGGCTCCGATATCCACGGCTGTTTGTACAGCCGCAGCAAGCCCTTTGGAAATCGATACATGTGCGCCAAGATACATCTCTCATGTTCCTCTTTTCTATCGATCTCTGCGCGCAAATAGGCTGCGCTTTATTTCTATCGCTTTATGCGGACATAACTCATGACAGCAATAACACCTGATACAGGCTGTTAAATCAACTGTCGGAAAGCCTTGCTCGAGCTTGATAGCTGTCGGAGGGCAATTAGCGGCACAATCCCCGCAGCCCAGACATTTGCTGCGGATAAAAACAGGTCTTGGCCTGATACGGGCCTCCGGGACTATCGCCTATAGTGACCTCTGCCTGATGGTTATGGAGAATACGGACAACTGCTTCAACGACAGCCGGATGAGTAGTGGCTGCTTCCTCCGGTTTCTTTTTCATGAGCAGGTTTAATTTGAGGTAAACCTTTTTACCGCTATAGCCGGTTAGCCAGGCAGGGTTCTGAGCAAATCCCTCTTCGAGTATCTCCTGGATCTGAACTGGGTCATAGGATTTGCACGAATAGAGACCTACTTTGCTTTTCATCTGATACTCCTTTGGTTCCTTTAAATTCTTTGACTTTCCAGATTTAACAGCCAGCTCTTCCTGTCTAGTCCGCCGCCATAGCCAACGAGACCGCCATTTTTTCCGATAACCCGATGACACGGCACGATAATCGAAAGGGGGTTGCGGTTGTTAGCCTGTCCAACTGCGCGGCAGGATCTAGGCCGCCCTATTTGGCAGGCAATTGCCTCATAACTCATTGTCTGTCCGTACGGAATCCGGGTCAATGCTTGCCACACCTCTTTTTGGAAATCCGTGCCGGATATTTGAAAGGGTACGCTAAATGCCCGCAGCTCCCCGGCAAAATAACGGGCTAGTTCGTGTTCGGCCTGTGCAAGAATAGGGTTACTTTGATAGACTATCCGCTCTCGAGGGAATGGGAAACCGGCTTCATTTCCGAAAGCCGCGTACAGCAAAAACCTGTCATCGGCAACTAAGTTAAGGCTGCCAAGCGGGGTTTCGATGCTTTTAACATATTTCTTAGCATTTTTTTTCGTTTCTGTCATAACCTGAACAACCTCCTCAGATTCCTTTTGCTCTTGAAACCTTCATAAGCGACTTATAAGTTTTCCCTCATAAAGAGGAGCAATTCCTTCATGGAACCCTCTACACTCGGCTCCGGGGAGTTTTTACCCTCACCGATGGAGTTGTCTGTCACAAGAAATGTTTTAAATCCGAGCTTGCCTGCAATCATGTCCTCATCTCTATCATTTCCAATCATCCAGCATTCTTGCGGAACTAAACCTAATTCTTCGACTAGGTCCTTATAGTAGATGAGGCTTGGTTTGCAGGCACGGCTTTTTTCATAGCTTGAGATGTAGTGCCAGGGATAGTCCCTGATATTAACCCAGTTCATCCGCTCGTCGACAGCTATGCGCGGGAAAACCGGATTTGTCGCCAGGACTATCTGCCAACCCCTGTCAACGGCTTCCTGAACAATAAGTCCCGAGAGGTCGCTAGGCTCAGTATGCTTTTTCAGTTCCCGGAATTCCGTCAGGTAAAAACTCTCGAGAAGAGGATATATCTCTTCCTTCTTAAGGTTCAGGGCAGGAAGAAAATTGCTCATGAATACTTCTTCGTTCGTTTTTAAACCGTCATTTCTGAACATTGTAATCGTCGCATCACGCAAGGTTTGCGCGAATAGCTCCGGATCCACGAGATGAGCACAAAATTTTGAAATTAATTTAACGTAATCTTGAAAAAAAAGATGAAATTTGTCCTGTTCAATCGGTAAGAGTGTCCCATCCAGGTCAAATAAGATTGTTTTCATAACTTATACACCAACTCCTATGAAATGAAATTCATATTTATTATAGACTCTCCGGGCTACAGTAGTCACTATTTTTATTCAATAGTATTATTGTCTATAAAAAAACTGCCCGCCAGTTCCTTTTACACTGACGGACAATTCAGCAAATCTACTCGTTATCCTCTTCATGCGCTGTTTTAGCCTTGTTGGGAAACTCATATATCTTACACTCTTTTTTTTCATCGTCTTCCATATCCTGTTTTTGAACAGCCTGTTCAAAAACGTCGCCGCTAACCAAATTAATAATCCGCGTAATTTCATTAATACCATCTATTTCGCTTTCCACCACAAATTCCCCGGCTGGGGATCTTAATTCGGTCAGATTAGTAATCAAGGCCTGTAACATTTCCTTAGATAATGTTATGCGAACATGGTTCATTATATCCCCCCCCAAAAAGGTCCTCTATTCTCATTATAGAAAATGAGGGCGTATTTGCTACAAGGGATACAAGCAGTAAAGCTAAAACAGTCCGCTTAATTTCTTTTTATTTATGAACGCTCAAACTAATCAATACATAAAATAGACCAGATGATAGGAGGTGTTTAGATGATAAAAATAGCCCGCAAGGATTTCCTGCTGCCGTTAAAAGAAAAGATTGATGTCATGGGCCTGAGAATCGAAAGCAGTTGCCACCCTCAGTATGAGGTAGTAGAAAATCAGCTAAAACTAAAAGACCTTTGGAATATCCAGATTGCTTATACCCCTTATAGCGCCCGCGAGAATATTAAACTGCGCGAAAACCCGGAACTGGCGGAATTCCAAGTAAGCTGGGAGGATGAGCTGGAATGGGATAAGAACTACCCCTGCCAACTTTCTGTTTTCTACAGGAAAAAGCCTCATAGCACTGCTATGCATGTTCAGGAGAATAAAAAAGACGATGTCGTTTTGAAACTGACTCTCGAAACATCAATTGAGATCGACTTTGTTGTTCCTGGTCCGGAACCGCTGTTGCCTGAGAAAAAAGAAAATAATATAATACAAAGCGCTCCAGTTCAACAAACAACTGGTGATACACTCACCGATACCGGCAAGCTGGAACATGCGGTTAAACTGCTGCAGGAAAGCTATGATAGCCTGTCTCAGAGAATCAATGCACTGGAACTTCGGTTTGAGGAAGCATTGGCAGACCAAAGACAGCTTACGACAGGCTCTATAAGTGGTACTGTTTTAGATTCTTATAGGTTACTGCCTATACCCAAGGCTATTATCGAGTTCTATCAGAATGAAGCTAGTGAGCCTTTAGTCAAACTTGCGACAGACTGGCAGGGCAAATATATGTGCACCCAACTTGTACCTGGAACATATGATATTAAAATAAAACACCCCCGATATGCCTCACTCGTTATCAAGGACTATATTCTTATAGAATCTGAAAACAAATATCAGGATTTCCTGTTACATAAATAACGAAAGGAGAATAGCGATGGGAACCAGCGATATGTTGAAACGCTCTATCACTTACGAGGAAGGTATTTTACGGAATTATAAACAATATGCTCTTCAGGCTGACGCTACTGATGTCGGAGAATTATTTAAACAGCTTGCTGAGGAAAAATCAGACCAACTGAACAGACTCAAGAGCATGCTTAAACGCTACTGCAAACCATGAGGCTCTCATCGCGAACATCCCAAGTTGTGGGAAAAGCCCGCGAACGAGCAAAATTAAGAAACAGGAGAGGCCTTACTACAATCGGCATCTCCTGTTTTTATAATACGCGGCTAATAAAACAGATAACTTCCTTGCGGTGACGCTGCAATATGAGATAACCAGAAAACCAGATAATAACGGCCCCAAGCAAACCATTGATAACAGACCCTAGTAAAAAGACCTTACCAACCAGTAGGATGGATTTTATATGAATATGTGTAATCTTTGCAGCGTTCAGGTTCATACGGTTCATAGTGAGGTTATGTACGAAGGTCCCGGTAACAAGATTTAAATAGAACAGCAACGGAAAAAGCGGCAGCGTAATAGCCCAGGCGAGTGTTGCGGCAATCAAATTTGTCCTAAACAGACGGGCTACCCCTACTGCGAACAATGCCCCGAAACCACAGGTGGGATAGAAGTGGATTACTGTTCCGCAAGCAAATCCACCCGCGATCGCCCGAGGGGAATCCTGCAACCGGCAGAGTTTAATCAAGTAGTACTTTAACCGGCGCCTATATGCCACGTTATACCCCACCTCCTGACCTACTATTATCTATTTTACTATATAATTTGTAATTAATGTTAATAATAATTATAGCTTTCTATACATAGTAAAAGAGGTCTGATACTTGGAGGTTATTATGTCCTGCTGTCCGCTGTGCAATGGTTTATCAAAGGTCTATCTGTCTTGTCCGATCTGTGCTGAAATACTTGAAGATAGCGGTATCGTCGAGAATTTCTTTGACCCATACAGCGCTTATCTGGGTGACGAAATCCTCGACCAAAACGATGGCGTCGGTAAAAACCAGTGTGTACATCTCTTTAGCTGCCCCAATTGTGGTCATGACTGCCACTGCATAATTAAACATATAGACAATGATATACCAGATAATTAGTTAATAAGCTTCCGGAGGTCCACCATACCCGCCCCCTGCTGCTCAGGGCTTAAGCTTTGCAGAACAGCTGCATTCTTCGAGATAAGTTCTCTTACGTGTGACGGCGGCATAATGCCATGGAAATTGAGTACATCGGCGATTGCGCCGGTAATATGCGGTGCAGCAAAAGATGTCCCACTTTTAACAGCATAAGCGCTGTTTAACCATGTTGATCTGATATTAACACCCGGGGCACAGAAATTGATTTCCGGGCCATAACAAGAAAAATCCGCAATCTTATCATTAATATCTGTTGCTGAAACGGCAATGACTTCAGGGAATTTGGCCGGGTAATTTACCTGGCCTCCGTCATTTCCAGCGGCCGCTACCATAATGACCCCCCTGCTGTAGGCTGCCCTAATCACTCTTACGAGGGTGCCGTTTGTCTCTGAAGTTGAGAAGCTCATATTGATAATGTTTACCTGCCGTCTTAATAACCAGTCGATTCCCTCAATAATATCCGAGAGACTTCCCTGCCCGCTCTTATTAAAGGCCTTTACCGCATAGAAATCGACGTACGGATTGATTCCCGTAATTCCATAGTTGTTATTAGCCCCGAT
Source organism: Peptococcaceae bacterium UBA6129 (assembly GCA_002422465.1). Taxonomy (GTDB): domain Bacteria; phylum Bacillota; class Peptococcia; order DRI-13; family UBA6129; genus UBA6129. The sequence continues at coordinate 12,525 of DIVP01000011.1, forward strand.
TATCCCGGCAATATGTGTACCATGGCCGTAATCGTCCTCATAACTGGAAATATCGTCTAATGTACTGACACCTTCGACAATATTCCCATGCAGATCAGGATGAGAGGTATTTATTCCCGTATCAATTATGCCCACGCGAATTCTTTTTTCCTTTAGTTTTTCCCAAACAAAAGGCGCACCAATTCTTCTCAATCCCCAATCCACTTGTTGAATGCCTTTTCCAGGCTTAATATATTTTTGAGGTTGTTGAGGTTTTGGGGGTTGTTGAGGAGCTTGCGGGTATTGCGGGACAGGCCAAAAGGGACCAAAGAATCCGGGAAAAAATGAAAAGTTAGGGTTGCGGCATAGCTTAAACTCGAGGTCTTCTTCTATTTTTACGTCGGCGTCGAGCTCCCGGGCGGCCAAATTAATCGCACTGTCTCCTCTGAATTCACACAAATATCCGTTTATTAACGGCAGCTCTCTGATTATCCGCCCCCCTGAAAATACGAGCGCCTCGCGTAAAGCTTGCAGATCCTTTTGATTTTCGACGGACACAATTTTTCTGACATTGGTAGCTTTATTGTCCTGTGTTTGCATTAATCAATTCCCCTTTCTCTGACAAAAAGTAATACTTCTGATTTACCTTATGCCAGAGAAAATGAAATGGCTACTTAACACGGACAACCTCAGAAATTCCTGCTATAATCATATTAACATCCATCAAAGGAGCCTCGATATGAAAAGAATACAATCTGCGGTTCTTCTAATCATAATAAGTATATGGCTGGCAGGGTGTTCCGCCGCTGCCGTAACCACAGACAAGCCGGATGTGACGACGATACCGCCTCTTGAACATGAAACTATTGTCATCAGTGCGGTTGGTGATATTATGATGCATAATACTCAGCTCCAAGCCGGCTATCAGCCGGACGTAGGTACATATGATTTTTCTGCATTTTTCCAGTTTGTCAAACCCCTGCTTAAATCTTCCGACCTGGTTATCGGCAACCTTGAAACGACACTGGCCGGTAAAGCCGCCGGGTACAGCGGCTACCCCCGCTTTAATTCTCCGGAGATGCTGGCCTCCAACCTCAAGGAGGCCGGTCTGGATGTCCTGACAACTGCAAATAACCACTGTCTCGATAAAGGTTATGCCGGTTTAGTCTCGACGCTCGACAGGCTTGATGAGACAGGCCTGCTGCATGCCGGAACAGCGCGCAGTCAGGCTGAACAGGATAAAACCCTCCTCGTCGACGTAAAAGATATAAAATTAGCCATCCTCTCCTATACTTATAGCACGAACGGCCTGAATCCTCCGAAGCATCACGCATTTGCCGTGAACTATATAGATGAGGATATTATAAAAACAGCTGCAAAGAAAGCCAAGGAGGACGGCGCGCAGCTCGTTATTGTATGTCTCCATTTTGGTGAAGAATACCAAAACCATCCAAACTCGCAGCAGACGAGTCTTGCCCAAGCCTTGCTCAGCAATGGAGCAGATGTTATCCTGGGTTATCATCCGCATGTCCTGCAACCGGCCTTTCTTATGGATAACAAGCTTGTTATTTACTCACTCGGGAACTTTGTCTCCGACCAGACCGGTCTTGAGCGCAAATCAAGCATCATTCTAAATCTGCAATTTGCAGTTGACCCCATAACTAAACAACCGTACTTTCAAAACGCCTCGTACATACCGATCTGGACACATCGTTACCAGCAAAACGGGAAAACACAGTTCACAGTCCTGCCGGTGGAGCCGGCGCTAACAAGTATCAGGACGGGTCAGAAAGGCGCCATAACCAATACGGACGCCGCCTCGCTGCAACAGTCCTGGCAATATATTACAAATCATCTAAAATCTGATTCTTCGAAGCTTAATCTGCAGAATATATCGATTCCGCTCTCAGGTCTTGATCTTATTAAAAAACCGAGGTGATTATTTATGGTCATTGGGGCCAGAACTGTTAAAACCGGCCTAGCTGTCACTATCAGCATGTTTCTCTGTGCTTTATTCGATATTGAATTGGCTATTTTCGCAGGCGCCGCTACAGTGCTAAATCTCCAGCCCTCTGTGGGTTTGAGCCTGTACAATGCCAAAGAGCAGCTGATAGTTCATTTTATATCCATCGGTATTGCGACAGCGCTTGGGTTTACGGTCGGTTCGAATCCGTTAATCATGGGCCTGACGACAATTATTATTATCATGGTCGCGAACAAACTGCGCTGGAAATCCGGTTCAGTCGGCGGAATCATGGCTGCACTCTTCATCCTTAGTTCCCCGAGCGCCCAGTTTCTGCAGCATGCCCTCTCCCGTTCTCTCTCTATTACTATCGGCGTGGCGGTAGCCTTAGTTGTAAACATGACTATAGCAAGGCCTAACTACCGCAATCCGCTTCTGACCAAGCTGATAGAGCTTAATACCGCGATAGCCGGCTACTTTACTGAGGCAATGCAATCATATGTAAAATTAAATATCGCTGATTCCGTATCTCATGAAAAACGTTCCAAAGACATTGAACAACTCTTCCGCGACAGTCAAAAGCTTTACGAATTATATCTGTTAGACCTCGGTCCTGCTCCTGACAATGCGAAGACAAAAAACAAAGAGAATACGGAGTCCGCACTCTTTTCGGCCTACCTGGCCTACAACAAAGGCTTATGGCAAAGAACCCGGGATGTTCTGTTTTTGGCTGAGCAAAGACGCGAGCGGCGAAGGTGCAGCGGCGATATGCCGATAAGTCCGGAATTTCAGGAAATTCTGGCCATGCTGGAGAGCGCTGTGCAGTTGTTTGTTCATTACAATGATGAGCTGCTTCTCAAGCTGCAGGGCAAAGATGTTGAACCCGGCACCGAACTGCGCATCTGGCGTAAGCTTGATGAAATCGTCAATCGCTGGCATGAACGCTTCCCTTCGGGCAGCCAAAATCTACATGCCTTAGTCGAGGTATCTATCTTGACGGATAAAATCCGTTGGGCAGCTAAGGAATCCTCGCGGCTTCTTAAGTCTAATGCCCAGACCTCCTGATTTTCCCGCCATTTGGAATTGACAACAGCAGGCATGCTCCTTATAATTGATAGTGTTGTTTAACGCTGGTGTAGCTCAGTGGCAGAGCAGCTGATTCGTAATCA
>DIVP01000128.1 GCA_002422465.1 Peptococcaceae bacterium UBA6129
TTCGCGATATTTAAAGGTATCCTTCGTTATTTGTCGAATGTTTAAGTAATATCAAGATAATCTGAGGTGATGACCTATTCTGCGCCGTCCAGACCAACTACAGTCATTTATGGGAAACGCGTATGGTCCCTAAAGACCATCCTCTGGTTCTTATTAATCATTTTATTGATTTTTCTTTTGTCACTGAGGAGGTTAAAGGTCTTTATTCTAAGTCTCACGGCAGACCGAGTTGGCCTCCCGAGGTCCTTTTTAGAATTCTTTACCTGGAATTCTACGCTAATTTGTCTGATCTGCAGGTTTGCCGTGACTTGCAGTACAATGTTCTCTACCGCTGGTTCTGTAATCTAAACTTTTATGATTCCCCTCCGGATGATACTACTTTGGTGGTTTTTCGCCGTAATCTCAAGGAAAACGGGCTACATGAAAAGTTCTTTGCGCATATTGTAGAACAGGCTAAAGAGAAAAACCTGCTCGGTGAGCGCTGGGCTATTGTCGATGGTACTAAGGTTAGATCTTTCGCCGCTACCAGAAGTCATGTCCAGTTCCTTCGTCATGGTCGCCATAAGCTCTTTTCCGCTGCTGTTAAATTAGATCCTGCTTTGGCTAATGATGACGATTTGAAAAATCTGGTCAGTCATGTGGATGATATTTCTGTTTCTAATCAGTATCATCTTTTAGAAGCTGAACGCAATAAGGGACGCCAGTTATTATCTAGGCTGCATTTTATTGAGGATGAGAATCTCCAGAATTTATTTTCTCTTTTTGGTTCGGCTCTTGATGAGGATGGTACTTGTAGTTTTGTGGACCCGGATGCCCGCTGGGGTCATCAAAAGGCTAATGAGGCTTTTTGTGGTTATAAGTCTGTTGCTGCTTGTGATGAGTCCGGTATTCTCACTGCTGCTACTGTTGTCCCGGGTAATGAGGCCGAACTTCCTCAAGCTTCTGGTGTAATAGATAGGTGGGCATTAAGCCTATTGCTTTTGCGGCTGATGCCGCTTATGAGTCTAATCTTTTACGCACCGACCTTGCTCTTGATGATATTCGCGCTTATGTACCCTCTAGATTTCGCTATTCTTTCCATCCCGGTGATTTCTGTTTTGATAGAAAATCTGAAAGGCTTACTTGTCCCATAGGCAAAAAGTCTTTTGGCAGGTCTGCTCAGAGGAAGGGGTTTACTTATTATTTTTCGGTTAGTGATTGCCAGCATTGTCCTATAAAAGATTCTTGCCTTACCGAAACTCAGCTCAGGAAAAAGCGAAAACAAATCTTTGTTGATCCTTTATCTGAACGATACCGTCCCCGAGGTCTTAAACAGGCTTCCCGGATTAGGGAAACTATTGAACGGGTCTTTGGTGATGCTAAATACTGGCACAGGATGGAACGAAGTCGTTATGTCGGTCTTGCCGGTGCTACTTTTCATGTCTTTATGACTTTCTTTGTGGTTAATTCTAAGAAGATGGCTAAGATGCTAGCCCCTACCTTGGGCTAGTTTTGTTTTTTAGGATACGGAGAACTATGTTTCTCTTCCCATGATAACATATTTATCCATTTTCAACCGGACCGGCAACCGCCACTGCCTTCTATTCTCCCGACTTTTTCAGAAACCACTTATTAAATATTTAAATGCTCTTCAATTTTTTTCATTGAATTCTCAACTCTATTAATTAAACTTTCTGCTGCACCTTGTGAGAATGATTCCTTATAATCTGCCATTTCCCTAAGATCCATCCCGCTTTCCAATGTTTTATAGATTTCTTTATCCAGTAATTTATTATCTATGTAAAGTTCTTTGAGTGCTATCTTTAGAGCAAAATGACTTTCTTCCCTGTAACCTTCTTTGAATAGTAGCGCTCTAGTTCCATGAAATATACTGTAATATGCCTGAATAGTAGCCCATTTATAACTCTTCATCTCGTAACTCGATTTTGCCGCCAGTAAATCTTTTTTCCCAACTTCTAATTCTTTTATTATCATCTCATCCGAAATTTTAGCTTTTTTTAATTTCCCTTTTTTAATATAATCCTCAAATCTAGTCATTTACTCCACCCCACAGTTCAATCCCATTCTCGATTTCAAGCAAAAACGCCTTCTCTTTCTCGCTCATTTCGCTGAATTCAAGGGGGTTAACAATTATCGGGCTAATCTTCCTCTCAAATTCGGTGATTGATATTTCTTCTCTAATTCTTTCCTTTTCATCGGCAATAATGAATATGTCAACATCGCTGTCTATATCGTCTTCTCCCGTGGCGCAACTACCGAAGAGTATAACTTTTCTTGAATATGGTCTAATTCTTTCAATTAAGTCGTTGAGTTCCAAGATGTTCTCAAATACCCTAAAAGCTTTCACCAAAGGGTCGTCTTTTATTGTTTGGTAAACCACTGTTTTTCCGACGTTCCCGCTGTTGACGATGTTCATTTCTTTGAATCTTTTTAATACTATACTTGTACCGCCTTGGTTTACTCCTATCTCTTCTGCAATCTTTGTTCCATAAAGGTTTTCGTTCTTCCTGTTTTTACTTAAGTATGACAAAACTTTCATTGGGTTTTTGTTGTACATAAACTCCTTCATTATTCATCACCTATTTTATAATTAATCATATCATTATTATACCAATAATATAATTAATTTATCAATACCCGGAATAATACCTCTAAATGATAATGTCGCCTAACGGTCCCGCATTACCGACGTCTTCCGACCTTAAGGTGAAGACCGAACCTTACTTAGCTCTTAAGTTAGGTTCGAGCGAGCCGGGTCATACCTGACTTGGGCTGGGGGATGTGGCGCGCACGCTCCAGCCCCACCCAAAATTCTTGCCCCCGCTGAGTCCGCTATCCGCGCCCGCTGCGTGAAGCCATTGTTAGCTGAAGTTCGCTCATTTTAATACTTTGTAGATTAACCACACTATATCATCAGTTACTTTTTCTAAATTCAATAATTGTAGTTTTATTACACCTTCATAACTGGTTAAATCGGAAGCCCTAAAAAATGAATTGGGTGATGTTCCGCCAACTAGACTTGGATTAATAAGCAAACTTACCTCATCTACTAATCCTTCCCTTAATAAAACGCCATTCAGCGTTCCACCACTATCTAATCGTATAGTTTTAATCCCATATTCTTCGTAGAGTCTCTCTAAAGCTGTTTTGAAATCAACATGTTCTTTTCCTGCTTTTATGTAGTTGATCTTTATTCCATTCAAATAATCCAAATACTCTTTTGGTGTTTTTTCGGAGCATAATACTATAGCCCCCCGCCAATAGGGCTGTCTTAATATGGTTCTCCATTTTCTAACTCTTCCGCCGCTATCGGGAACCACAAGTAATGGTCTTTTATCATTTGGATCTGCTTGGATTTCTTCTTGCGTTTCATTTTGATCCTCAACTAACTCCTCAAATCCTTTCAAGAGGGTATCACTCCCGCCTAATGTCGCATCCTCGTTCCAACGTGAGACTAAGCCATAGAATAATCCCAAGTCAAAAGTTAACCAGTCAATTCTCCCATCAGCACTCACTGCATTATGAATAATCACTCGTGGTAACATAATTCTTCCTCCATTCATCTTCCATTTATCCCCAAAAGCGAATTTCACATAACGTCCTCGCATTGCCGACGTCTTCCGACCTTAAGGCGACGGCCAAGCCCCTAGCTAGCTCTTAGCTTGGGCTTGGGCGAGCCGGCCGCTGCCGCGGTTAGGTCGGGAGATGTGGCGCGCACGCCCCAAACCTCTGCCCCACGCGCCCTTGCGGCAATGCAGTGTTATGTGATGGATGGCGCCCCATCTTCAGTGCCGCCATGGACGGCGGCATCATACATAAATATACTTTTTACTACTTTGAGAATAATCGAGTTATTAGAGATTCTTTTTTCTCTCTTTTACACCACGGCAAACTCTTTTTGTGGTGTGCAATACACTCTGGGCAATTCCCGTGTCGTATACATTTCTTTTTAGGACAATCACAGTACTCTTTTCCGTTCGCAAGCATATACGCCACCTCTTTAATTCGCAGTTTAAAAATATCCCTTCATCAACCTATCAACCCACTCAGGGACTTTTATTTTGTTACAGGAATCATAAACTGGGAAATGTGGTTTTATGTCAAATATTGGGGTATTGTCGATAGCATCAAGCCCCTGAACTTTAAGTACGTTTTCGTTAACTGAAAGTAATCTCACATTTGTAATTCCTATTGGATTAGGACGATGTTTTGCCCTTTGCGCAAATATCCCAACTTCCGGCATGTCATCTCTACCTTGAGGCTTTCTTTTTATATCACGATCTTTATCAAATGTAGACCTATCCATATAAAAAACAACAATGATATTTGAAAACTCTTCAATTCCGTTTAGTCCATCTATTAATTCTTTGTTTAAATGAAATTCCGAAATGACATCTCCCCAATTACTATCAACGCCTTCTTTGACAGGTGATTTTACAATACCAATTGGATTAAAATTCATTCTATTTCATCATCCTTTTACTTAATAATATCAGACACTATGTATTTCCGGAAAACCGCGCCAGGACGGCGCGGACAATGCGCCATCTGTCATATAACTACTATATTCACGCCCATCTTTCCACAGCATCCATCCCCATACCCCAAATACCATCATATCTTTACACCAAAGGGGTAGGCCAATCCCAAATTTAACTAAATACCTCCATAATTCACCAATTTTAATTATATACCTTTTTTATATCTGTCGAAATATTATTACTCAACAAAATAAGCCTGCACGACTTACTAAGTCATGCTGGCTTATTTTGTTGTAATATTTCATATTAATGTGAATATACTGTGCAGTACAAGGTTGCTCCCCTATTGAAAGGAGGCGAAAGCAATTCTCAATAGCAGTTGATACTCTTCCCTTGCTCAAATAAATACCCCATAGATAAAAAGGAGGATTTATTTCATGACTTGGAGTGTAAACACCGACACAAAGTATCATACTCAAGACACCTCATATTATTGCGGTGCGGCCAGCGCCATGATGGTTCTGGCTGACATCGGCGTTCCTTACGCTGATCTGGATCAAGATGATCTATATACGTCCAATAACAGTCACAATATCCAGCCCGGTTGGGCGACCGACCCCTATGGTCTGCAGTTTACCCTGATAGACCGCCGTCCGCCTGGCTTTACCAATACCTTTTTGGTATATAAGCCTACGACTGAAGCCGAAGGAACGAGAAAAATCGTACATACCCTACGCAATTACGGCGTCCCGCCCGCTGTCTTGGTTTATCATTGTATGCACTGGATAGTTGTTTGTGGTGTCCAGACAGACGTTGACCCCAGCACCGGGCCATATACCGTAGATGGCTTTTGGGTTAACAACCCGGTATGGTATGACGATGGCAATCCCCCGCCTCACGATGACAGCGATGCTTGCGGCAGCGGTGGAGTACATGGTCTGGGCAATCAGTTTATCAGCTATGCTACTTGGCAAGGCACCTACTTTACTGGGTGTAACTATGACGATCCTACCGGGGCCAGCCAATATATCAGCGTGTGCGATCCGCAGGTTCCCAAGATTCAATTGCCGCAAAAGCGTCTCAGCAAATTCCCGGCTGACGGCAGAACCATATTGAAACCGGACAAAGCTGTGAAATTAGCTCTTGCAGGCATAGAGGAATACAATCTCTCCGAAAACAAATTCGCCACTGAAATAATTAAAAACACCAGACCGGGCCATCCTCAGCAAGTCGTGCGTTTAGATCGTCCGAACGAGTATTATTACCTGGTTCCGCTCGAATCCGACGAAGGAACAGTTGCCCTGGCTCAGGTCGACGCACGGTATGGTGTTTTCAACAGCCTGCAACTGCTGACACAACCGGTGAATGAATGGTTTACTCCAAGGGAAACAGTCATGAAGCGCTTAGAGGGGCGAAAATTCGAGCTGGCCGATGATGCCGGAAGATTGACGGTCCACCCTGGAACCTACTGCCTATCTCCGACCCTGGTTTGGATGCCCTGCCGGCAATCGTATTCGCCGCATCTTCCTTTCTACAAGCTGACCGTAGGCGGACAAAATATCTATATCCGTACAGATGGCGAGGTATTCACGAACCTGACTACCACCGGCCGCGGAGTATAGCAGTAGTTAACAGGAACCGTGCAGGTATCTGCACGGTTCCTCCCACGTATTCTTACAATTATGATAAGATACAAGTAAGCACGTTGATTAGGTAATACTGATTCAAAGGAGATGATCCTTATGATTAGTGAACTGCAAGCACTCGATGCTGCCAAAGCTGCCCTAGTGAAATATTGCGCTTCTCCCGACCCCGCTCAGCCCAAACCGCAGCCGGTCTGTGCCTATCGGGTGTATGCCCAGCCGGGGATGTGGGATTACTATCTGGTTATCGCCAAAACAGAGCTGCGAACAACCTATGTACTGCAAATAGATGCCGATGATGCTTCGTTAATGAGTATTACTCCACTGTCGGAAAGCTCCACATATCAGATACTCTCAAAAGATGAAGCGCTGCGTATCTTGCGCGGACAAACCGCATACCCAGATCTGATGAATGCGCGGCTCGTTTGGCATCCCTGCCGCGAAAGCGCCAACCCGATTTACCCTTTTTATGAATTCACTTCAGATGGAAAACACGTCTATGTTGATATGAATGGACGAATCTATTCCGAACTAACCCCGCTGGCCTTCGGTGGGTAGTTTCGCCAAATGTGCGGAAGCGTTATAGATGTCCTTCAGCTTATACTCACGGCTCCATCTCGTAATGCCAACAATGTCCACAAGTTTCGCTCTCATATGTTCAATAAACCTCTCGAATTGTGTAAGGCAAGAAAGACAACCTCTGCCGGATCCACCTGCAGCGGCCACGCAAATTACCGGTTTACCCAGCAGAAACTGATTTTCTTTTTTGAAGCCTTCACATCTTCTCACCCTATCAAAAAAAGCTTTTACCGACTCACTCATATCGCCCCAATAAACGGGTGTGATAAAAATAAACCCATCCATGTCTTTCATAAGCGCATGATATTCCTGAAAATCATCTGTCACCTGGCAGGTGTTTTTTTTCAGACATGTTCCCCACCCATTGTCGCAGGCATGACACTTCCCAATATTTTGGTCGTTCAGTCTTACTACCGCTGCCTCAGCCCCCGCTTCGGTAACTCCGAGCCTGGCTTGCTCCTCGCAGGCTGCTGTTAACCCATCCTTATTCGGACTGCTGCTGATAATCATGATTCTCATTCTATACCCTCCTCTTTTGTATTAACGGTATTTTTACAGCCATTTCTTTCTCTTAAAATTAGCTAACATAAGCAGGCTTATTATTAGCATTACAACCATGATAACCGGATAGCCGTAGCGCCATTGGATCTCAGGCATGTTTATAAAATTCATGCCATAAACTCCGGCGATAAAAGTAAGTGGAATAAAGACCGTGGAAATTATCGTCAATACCTTCATGATTTCGTTCATTTTATTACTAACACTCGAGATATATATATCAATCATACCGTAAATGATGTCACGGTATGTCTCAATGATCTCAATAACCTCAATTGTATGCTCATGCAAGTCCTTATAATATATGGCAGTAGCTTGATGAATAAATTTTGATTCGGTCCTGTCCAGCTTCGAATATATCTCGCGCATCGGCCAGATTGAATTTCTCAGTTGAATAACCTCTTTTTTCAAATAATGAATTGCATGCAGGGTTTTCGGCGTCGGATTCTCTATTAATTCGCTTTCTACATCGTCAATCATTTCCCCAATTTTTTCGAGAACAACAAAATAATTATCTACGATTACATCAATCAAAGTGTAGGCTAAGTAGTCCGCCCCCATTTTCCTGATTGTACCGGATGCTTTTCTGATTCGTTCTCTTATCTGATTAAAAATGTCGTCAGTTTTCTCATGAAAAGAAATGACAAAATCCGAGCCTAGAATCAGACTGAATTGCTCCTTTTCGATCCCCTCTGTTTTACTTTCTAACGAAATCATTTTGATAACCATAAATACGAATTCTTCGTAGTTCTCAATTTTAGAGCGTTGGTGGACATTAACTATATCTTCCATCAGCATCGGGTGTATGTCAAAGTAGTTTCCTATTTTCTCAACAATACTTATGTCATGAACGCCTTCCACGTTTATCCAGGTTACAGTATCTTTATCTTTATCTTTATGTTTCAGACATTCTTCAATATTATGCAGCGTTCTCTCCTGAAACTGTGTTTCATTATAATCAAGCGTTGTTATCTTAATATCTTCTATCCTGTTATTACCGGTATAAACGAGCGTTCCCGGAGGCTGCCCAGCTTTTTTTGAGGCTTTTGCCGCTATTTTTCTCACTTATTTCCCTCCCCACATACAGTCATTCTCAGTATATAAATAGCTTGTCATTTTAGCAAGCTGCATAATTATTGGGCAATGTTCACATATTATAAACAGATATTGCTTAATTTTCAAAGGCTAAGCAAACTTCAAAGAAATACTGGAGGTCTTTAGAAACATGAAAACCGGTAAAGTAAAATGGTTCAATGCAGAAAAAGGATTTGGTTTCATCGAAGTTGATGATGGTGAGGATGTCTTTGTCCATTTTTCCGCAATCAGTGGCGAAGGTTTTAAATCCCTGGATGAGGGACAACTTGTGGAATTCAATGTTGTGCCAGGAAACCGGGGCCCACAGGCAGAGAACGTCATAAAATTATAATCTGACGGTTAATGTTCTTATATGAAAACCCCTGCAGAATGAATAATTCAGCAGAGGTTTTCATGTTTTTATTATTATTTAATTCAGAGGCGAGAAATTCAGAACCCATTTATTTGCCTCGAGGCTTGCGGAAAATGGCGTAGTCCCGTCTGTGCGTGTAATACCGCTTACAATGTATTCATCATTAACCTCATACAAAGCCAGGCTGATATCACCTTTTATCGTACTATTAAATATGTCCTTAAGATATTTTTCCGGGTTTTCGTAGCCGTATTCTGATATTTCTTCAACCATACTAGGTGTAAAATACTTGGCTGCTTCGCTATACCGCTGCGCTTTAATTAACTCAACATAGGCCAGGAGAAATACGACACCCTCATGATCCTTGTATATGGAGATGTCTAGTGTAGGAATCTCCCATTCCTCATTTTTCTGTTCTTCTTCTCCTTGCTCTTGTTGTTGTTGCTCTTGTTGTTGTTCTTCTTGAGCCTGTTCTTCTTTTCCTGGTTCTTGTTCCGTTGACCCCTTATCTTGCGGTTCGGCTTTTTCGCTTACCGGTTTTTGCGACTGAGCCGGCACATCCGGGCCTTTTTTGTTTTGCTCAGCTTTTGAGCAAGCCGCCAAAAAGATCAGGAGTATTGCTAGAGCAAGCAACAATATTTTCATTTTAAAATTTTTTGTCATACATAATCTCCTATTCCGATTTCTTACCGGTAATTTCCTTAATCACTATTTTTAAGACTACTACCTTGGCTAAAGAGTCTGGTGAGTATTCATAATGAGCCTTCCCTGCAAACTTTTGCATAATGGTATCGAGGGCTTCTTTTTTTTCGTGCTCTTCGTTGACAAACACAGCCTCTCCGCTGCCAATCACACTAAAGTAGCGCATCCCTGTATTGCAGATATTTTCTCCTACCGGCTTCAAAATTGCGTACGTTTCGACTTCAAAGCATATTTTGGGGTTTTTCTTCAATATCTCAATTTTCCTGCCTTCCTTTGCTGCATGAAGATAGATACAACCATCCTTGAAACCAAAATTCATCGGGAGCACATAGGGCCTATCCCCATCGCACATGGCTATTCTGCAGGTCTTTGCCTCCTCAAGCGCTTTATCAAGGAGCTTCCTGTCTGTTATTTCTTTTTCTTTTCTTCTCATAGTTATCACCTGCTTTTCTTATCGTTACATCAAATAATTATACTCATAATATAAAGAAAAACAACGCCTTCAACAAAGAGTATCAGTCCATAATAACCATTCCATTTTAAAGAAATCTGCATGGGGGGACGGTTTATATATGTGGAAAGGGTAAGAACCATGCCGGCAAAAGGGGATAAAAGATAGGCTATCACACTTCCGAGCATCAGCGAAAACGCCAGCATGAGGACGGGAAAAGGCAGGTGAAGAGATGAAAGTATCTTTCCGAGCATAACTAACGAAATAAACGGGTGCAGTCCTATCAGTGACAGTAAAACAATTATCAGCTGAATAGCGATAAGTAAAAGAAACGCGTAATCATTGTTAAAGGTCAGCAGCCAGGACTGAAAATAATCCAGAATGCCGGAGACTTCTACTGCCTTCGCAAATATTCCCATCGAAACAAACAACGCGGATAAATCAATTGCCTTGCTGACTCCATCCTGCCAGTAGCCCTTGAAGGCTTCCCCCAACTGGGGGTGTTTCAGATAAAGCAACATCCATATCACTGCTACTGTAAGTCCTGAGAGCATAATGCGATGTGAAGATGATGAAACAAACATTCTTTCATAGACCAAAATAAAGAATATCAAGCCAATAACCACCAAAAATATGTGCGAAACCTTGCGCCAGGCATTTTTTTCAGTTATTCCTTCACTTCTTATTTGGGTGACTAAATCCTCATTACGCATTTTTGCAGGGGATAGTCTCAAAGCTCCCTCATAAAGCACTGAAGTAGTGAGCCCAATAATGCTCATGATGATTCCGGGAATAAACATCTGCTCCCAGTGCACCCCTGTAGCCTGCATAATTAACAGGATGCTGATCGCTCCAGGCGCCCAGAAGATCGCGAGAGCATAAGACCTGATGAGAGCGGCGGAAATAAATCTTTCATAGTCAGTAACATTGCGTTTTAAGACATCTCCCAATAAGGAAAGCATGACCGGAATTGTCCCAAACATCAGAAAGCTTGAAAAAAGATGAGCAATAAGAGAAGTAAACAAAAAGAGGTATCTTTCACTTTTGATCTTTATGAGGAGTAAATACTCGAAATATTTATTGTAATCACCGAGGAATATTGGTATGACAAACAACTGTAAAACCGTTATTATTGCCGCGATATTAATCATTGAATTTATTCCGGCAATCCAAACCTCTATGGGCTGCCGGTTATAAAACATTATTGTACAACCGACTATCAAAAACACCATAGTCGGAACCTTATGTGTCTTTCCCATCATCGGGATTGCAGTAAGTAGAATAATGACGCCGATAAAGGAAATAACAACATTTAGCTTCTCTGGAGCAAGCGGCGCTAAGAGATATATGAAAGCTAATATTATTAACATAAATTTGCAGATTGTTTTCAATTTCATTATTACGATCACTCCGTTGATTACTGCTTTAGCTAAACCGTTAACTCTCTATTCCAAATCCTGCTTCTCGACTGGGCTTGCTGCTGCTTTTACTTTTTTTCTCCTGGTAACGGCCTCGCTGACTGTTTCAGCAAATACTTTTGTCTTTTTCTTGGCAACATTCTTAATAATAGTTTTTTTAGTATCCTCAATAATCGTTATCTCTCCAAAGATTATGCCTAGTCGATTTTCAACTGCTACTATGTTTTCCAGTGGTATCTCCACAGTCTCCGGTTCTGCAAACTGCAGCTGGAACAAAAAAATAATTCTGCTTTGAGTACAACACACCATCCACCGCTTTGCATCCATGAATCCGGTAATCATGGCTAATAACCGTTCTTTTTTTCTTAACACCCCGGTCAGGCACTTTATTTCTTTCTTAAATCTAATTAACTCCACGCTATCAAGGCGTGCGGATTGTGGATCCATAGAATAACCTCCCCTTTACAGGTTCAATATCTAATTTCCCTGTGGCGGTACTATACAAATAAACGAGAGTTTCTCGCTGCCCTTGTTACTGAATTGATGCACCTTATTTTCCGTAACATAGGCAAATGAACCGCTCTTGATCTCATGATCCTCACCATCAAAAAATATATTGCCAACGCCGCTTACCACATAGACAATATGCGGCCAGGGATGACTGTGCTGCGGTGAACATCCTCCGGCGTCCACTTCAAATAGGCGCATAACATAATCGTTCCATCCCTCTTTTGCACTGATTAATACCTTGCGCAAGACGCCTTTCGCGCCATTTCCTTCTATTTTTTGCCCTTCAATCATGTCCGTATGTGCAATAATCAATTGTCCAACCTCCATTCATACTGAACTTTTCATGACTAATATAACATATCTCTGCAGTTTAAATCCGTACCTTGAAGAAAAAACACTTAAATATTTTTCTTCTGGAAATAATACAATTGACATTCATATACCAGGAGCGTGTTATTTGTGGATTATCGCGTAATTATCGGGCTTCCTGCCTACAATGAAGCAGCTGTGCTTCCGGGATTACTTGATACCTTTGGGGAATTGCACAGCTTAAATGGTGAAGATTATCAGGTGCTTGTAGTTAACGATGGCAGTATCGATGAAACAGAAGAAATTCTCGAAGCATACTCATTGGATTATCCGTTTATCAGCTACATCTCACACCCGATCAACATGGGCCTGGGCTCAGCTATCAAAACACTATTTTCACGGGTCATCACATCATATAATGAGCAAGATGTGCTGATTACGCTTGATGCGGACAACACCCACAATCCGCGAATCATACCCGAACTGATCAAAAAGCTGAAAACAGAAAAACTCGACGTTGTCATAGCTTCTCGCTTTGCTGACGGCGGAAAAGAAATAGGTGTTTCTTTGGACAGGAGGATTTACAGCCGGGGGGCTGCCTGTTTATTAAAAATGTTTTTCCCTATTACCAATGTTAAGGACTACTCCTGCGGTTTTCGGGCTTATGATTTGGGATATCTAAAAAATGCCCTGTCTCTGTACGACGGTCAGCTTGTTACGACCGGCGGTTTCGAATGCATGGCTGAGATACTGGCAAGGTTCAGTAAGATTGGCGTCTCGGCCGGAGAATATCCGTTAGTATTGCATTACGACTATAAAAAGGGAAAGAGTAAAATGAACGTCTCACAAACCATCAAAGGATATTTCAACCTTGTCAGTACAATTAAAAATCCGCTGGTACATTAAAATATGCGCTCTTTTAAAACTGACAGCTCGAAAGCTATATTGATTCTTATTATCTTGTTGTTTATTGTTTTGTTAAGGCTCCCGCATATCTCTAATTCCCCTAATGAGTATCATGCCTGGCGGCAGTCCGACACGGAAGCTATCGCCAGAAATTTTACGACAGACGGGCTCAATATTTTCCTGCCGCAGCTAAATTACGACGGACCTCTGCCAAACTATGTACAATTGGAGCTGCAGCTTACTACGTTCATTATCGCTCTGTTGTATAAAGCCTTTGGATATCACTATGTCCTAGCCAGAATGGTCCCTCTCGTTTTTTTTATAGGTTCGGTCTATTATCTGTATAGGCTCGCCGCAAGCCTATATGACGCGAAAACAGCGTTGTACACAGCTATTCTCTACGGCATCCTCCCTCTCAACTTGTTCTTTTCGAGGGCAATTATGCCGGAATCAGCAGCGCTGTTTTTTTATATTGGGGCTTTTCTCTATTTCTGCGAATGGATAAAATCTGAATCCCAGCTTCATTTTGTAGTCTCGGCGCTTTTTACTGCTCTTGCCGTCACGCAGAAAATCCCTGCCGTTTTTGTTTGTATCCCGATGCTCTATCTTGCTGTACAGAAGAATCGCGCAAAGAGCAATGCTAACAAGGATAAGTTTTTTAAAAGGCGTTTTTTGACATTTTCGGCTATATCTATTGGTTTGCCTCTTCTGTATTTCGGCGCTCTGCAGATGGCAGCCGAAACTGACTATGTAAAAGGCATTGCGTTGGAGCTCATCCTCCCTAACTTTGGGACAGCTATCTTTTCCGCGGATGCGCAGGCTTTTTTCCAGAGCTTTCTCTATCGTCTCTTTACCCCTTATGCCCTGATTCTGTTTGTTGCCGGGTTGTTTACTATCCGTTTTCCGCGTGACGGCGCTTTGCTGATCTGGACACTTGCGATTGCGCTGGAGGTAGTAACAATCGTCGCCGTCATTAAACTTGAATACTACCTGATTTTCGCCGGTCCGATAATTGCTCTTTGGGGCGCAAAAGCCTTCGAATATCTGAGTAAAAAACGCTTAGGTCCCCTTATCATCATCATGTGCTCTCTCGTCCTTTTTCACGGCTGGCATAATATAAAATACTATTACCAAGAAGATGCCGTACTCGCTTCTCAGGCTGCCATGATCGAGCAGAATACTGCAAAAAGCGATTTGCTTGTCATTGGCACATCAGCGCCCATGCTCCTGAATCTTAGCAATCGACAAGGCTGGAGAGCAATACCGGGAACATTTCCCAGCGCAGAGCAGGAGCTTGGCTACTATATCAATAACGGTGCAAAGTATTTTTTCCCTGCCGCTGAATTCTTTCAGAACGAGGCTTATGTGAGTTACCGAGAATTCCTTGATATAAACTTTCAAAAAATCGAAACGGAAGGCGATTATTTTTTCTATAGATTACATTAGAAGATATTAAGTATTTCATACAAAAATGCTCAACAAGTGTTGAGCATTGCAAACCAGAAACCCTAAAACGAAACCCTAAAACCTTGAAACCAGTCTGTTGCTCACGGGCTTATGATAAACTGCCGTTATGCACGGTGATACTCCAGTTATGCCCGTTGTTATTGTCCCAGTTATTGGCAGTATCATGGAAGCAGAAATTCAACCTGTCCTGTTCCGCCAAAGCCTCACAGGTCCAACTGCCTTTCGTATTCTTCATCGGGATGTCTTTTATATCTTTCCAGGAGTCGCTGCTGCCATAGCCCAAATGGGTGTAGACTTTATCGGCACCACTTTTAGCCAATAAGCCATCGTATTTTATGGTTATACTCTCTCCCTCTGTCACAGGAATTGGAGCAATTTCGACTCCTTCCTCGACGATTGAAGAACGGTTCTTGGTATTTATTGCAGTTTTCTTTATCAACATAATACCTCCTTATTAATTATCCCTCGGAGTTATTATTGATTTTTTCACTGCAAATTATGTGTTACAGCTTTTGCTTATTCTATTTTCTGACGAGCTCCTGCGCACATAATTGCGCCTCATACAAAATTTTTTCTTCATCAAATGTTAAAATCTGACGGTCCTTCATAATGACCTTGCCATCGATAATAACAGTTTTAATGTCGGACGACTGCGCAGCATAAACGATATTTGCTACTGGGTCATGTAATGGAATTAAGTGCGGCTTATGAAAATCCATTATGATGATATCTGCCTTATATCCAGGTTGCAGCGAACCTGTCTTCTCAAGTCCTAAAACCTTGGCTCCTTGTTTGGTAGCCATTTCAAGCACCTGATACGCCGGCAATACAGTGGAATCCATGGATATTAACTTATGCAGGAGCGCGCAGGTTCTCATCTCTTCGAGCATATCAAGGTTATTGTTGCTGGCCGCGCTGTCTGTACCCAAACCAACCAGTGCTCCCGCTTTCAACATTTTTGGCACCGGTGCTGCGCCGCTGGCCAATTTCATATTGCTTTCAGGATTATGGGCAATCCCAACCTTATATCTCGTGAGTATTTCAATTTCTTCGTCCGAGACGTGGACACAGTGTGCTGCGAGCACCTGTCTATTTTGAAAAAGTCCAAGTGATTCCATGAGTTTAATCGGAGTATAACCATACAGTTTTCCCATATCCTCAACTTCGCTGGCGGTTTCTGCCAAGTGAATATGCAGTCCTACCCCGAGTTGATCGGCGAGCTTCATTACCTCTTTCAGATAATCGGGCGGACATGTGTAGGGTGCATGCGGCCCCAGCATGCAGGTAATCCGGCCGTCAGCTTTTTGATGCCATTTTTTAACAAATTCATGGCTTTCATCGATTGCGAATTGCGCTTTGTCGCCTGTACCGACCATGCCGCGTGATAATACTGCTCTGATCCCTGTTTCGTCAACTGCTCGGGCAACCTGATCCATGTAGAAGTACATATCGGCAAAACAGGTTGTCCCCGATTTAATCATCTCGATCACGGAAAGCATCGTGCCCCAATAGATATCCTTCTCCGTTAGATGTGCCTCGCGCGGCCAGATTTTTTCTGATAACCATTTCATGAGCGGCAGGTCATCAGCATAGCTACGCAAGAGGGTCATCGCGGCATGTGTATGGCAATTGACGAGCCCAGGCAATACGACAGAATCCTTTCCGCGAATAATTTCGCAGTCCTCATATTTATCATCAAGGTTAACGCCAATTTCTCCGATAACACCGCCATCAATATATATATCGCCAAAAATCCAGGGTGTAGCTCTTTCAACATCATCCATCGGAATAATCAGGGCATCTTTAATTAACAACCTGGTCATTTTATCTCCCCCCTAACCATTTTTAGCCTTACCTGATCAACGCCGCTATACACTCGCGATATGGAGGTTTCAATATACCGCAGTCCGTGATGATTGCCGTTATCAGCGCAGCCGGCGTAACATCGAAGGCAGGATTATAGACAGCTACCTGCTCCGGCGCTATTTGTATACCGCTGATTCTCGTTATCTCATCGTGTTGGCGTTCTTCAATCGGTATTTCCTGACCTGAGGCAATCGACAGATCAAATGTCGACAGCGGCGCAGCTACATAAAAAGGAATACCATGATAATTTGCCAGCACCGCGACACTGTAGGTGCCGATTTTATTTGCCACATCTCCATTCGCGGCAATACGGTCAGCCCCAACAATGACAAGATCGATTTTTCGCTGACTCATGAGATATCCGGCCATGCTGTCTGTAATGAGCGTCACCGGGATATTATCCTTGAGCAGCTCCCATGCTGTCAATCGTGCTCCCTGTAAGAGCGGTCTGGTTTCATCAGCATAGACATGAATATTCTTATTATCCGCATGTGCGGCCCGAATCATTCCTAAGGCGGTGCCATAGCCTGCCGTCGCAAGAGCGCCGGCATTGCAATGCGTGAGGATATTGGCCTTGACAGGAATGAGGACATTCCCAAAATTTCCAATGCGCCTATTGCGGGCTTGATCTTCTTCATCGATAGCTATAGCTTCGGCCTCGAGCATTTTTTTCATTTTTGACACCGGGCAGTCCGGATCAGTTTGCCAGATTTTTTCCATACGTTCAAGGGCCCAGAAGAGGTTGACCGCAGTAGGACGGGTTTGCGCCAACACTGTTTTGGCCATTTGCAGGATATTGTTCATACACTGCCGGTCTTCCTGCTCACAGGATTGTGCCGCCAGCACAAGTCCATAAGCGGCTGTGACTCCAATCGCCGGCGCTCCTCTGACAACCATAGTTTTAATCGCTTCGGCAGCCTCTTCGTACGTTCGGCAAGCTACAGTCTGATTCTTACCCGGCAGCAGGGTCTGATCGAGCAGGTTCAGACATCCTTTATCCCAGACAATTGCTTTTAAACTCATGAGCCTGAAGTCTCCTCTTCCTGTTTGCAACGGCAAGAACCCTCTATCGGTATGGTTTCAAGCACATTCATTATTAAGCTCGAAATATTATTACTCAGGACCTTCATGACTTCTAGTACCTCGCGGTGCGATAAGCTCGTCGTCGATATACCGGCCGCAAAGTTTGTGACCATCGCGACAGTCGCATAACACAGTCCGGCTTCGCGGGCGAGGACTACCTCCGGTACGCTCGTCATGCCAACAACATCCCCCCCTAAGAGCTTATACATCTTTATCTCAGCCGGGGTCTCAAAGCGTGGCCCCTCTGCAGTTACATAACATCCGCCGTCGTGTACGCTGATTCCAAGTTCCTGTGCTTTTTTGAATAGGAACTGCCGAATTTCCCGGCAATAAGGGTCAGTCATATCAGTATGACGAACGCCTTCTCTCCCGCCATCAAAAAAGGTCGAAACCCTGGCCTTCGTAAAGTCTAGAAACTGGTCTACAATGACAAAGTCCCGCGGCTTCATGTTCTCATTAAGCGAACCAACAGCCGCGGTAGCAATAATCCTTTTCACACCTATATTTTTAAGGGCCTGAATATTTGCCCGGTAGTTGACCAGATGCGGCGGCACGGAATGACCTTTGCCATGACGGGTCAAAAAGGCAACCTTTCTGCCCTTATATTCACCGGTTAATATTGTCACCCTCCCATAAGCTGTAGTGATGTCCATCTCTTTACTCTTTTCAAGCATATCCGCCCGATAAACGCCTGTTCCTCCGATAACTGCCAGATCAATTTTTGCCATAGTCCCCAGCTTCCTTTCTTAAACATTCATCTTATCTTTATTCCTGTTATCCCAATAAAGCCCTACTAAATATCTCCGCGTCAAATTCTTCGAGGTTTTCAATCTTTTCTCCGGTACCGATAAATTTTACCGGCAACTTATACTCGTCCTGAATACCCAGGATTACGCCGCCCTTGGCGGTTCCGTCGAGTTTAGTCAAGACCACGCCGTTCACACCGACGGCCTCGCTAAAAATCTTGGCCTGAGACAACGCGTTTTGACCTGTAGTAGCATCGAGAGTTAAAAGTATCTCCTGACGACTGCCAGGGCATTCTCGTTCAAGGATACGCCGGATTTTCTTCAGTTCTTCGATCAGATTGGTCTTGTTCTGCAGCCGTCCTGCGGTATCGATAATCAGGACGCCAACCTTGCGGGCTTTCGCCGCTTGGATTGCGTCAAACACGACTGCGGCAGGGTCTGAACCCTCTTTATGTTTGACTATATCTACCCCTGCCCGTTCGCACCAGATCTGCAATTGATCAATAGCTGCGGCTCTGAAGGTATCGGCGGCGGCAACCAGAACCTTATGGCCTTTTTTTCTGAGCCGGTAGCTCAGCTTCCCAATAGTCGTAGTTTTACCGGCGCCATTAACGCCTACCATGAGAATAATATTCAGCATATCTTTATCAAGAACAAGCTCATGCCCGCCCTCTTTGAGAATTTTGTTGATTTCCTCTTCGAGATAGCCGCGCAGTTCGCCGGCCTCCCGCAAGCCATCTGTTTTGGCTTTTTTACGCAGGTTCGCGACAAGATTGAGCGCTGTCTGCACCCCAATATCCGCCTGAACGAGCGCCGCTTCCAGTTCCTCAAATAGTTCTTCATCTATCGGTTTTTTGCCTGTGACAATGCCGGTGACCTTGTCAACAAAGGCTTGTTTCGTTTTAACTAATCCTCCGGTGAGTTGCTCAAATAATCCCATTCACTTGCTGCCTCCCATAATCTTAACTGGCCTCAGTTTCAATATCCTCAAGCTTAACGGATACTGTTCTGGATACTCCTGTCTCTTCTAGGGTAATACCGTATAAAACATTGGCAATCTCCATAGTCCCTTTACGGTGAGAAATTACAATAAACTGTGTTTCATGTCCAAACTCCTGGATCATCTTCGCGAAACTAATGACATTGGCTTCATCGAGGTTTGACTCTATTTCGTCGAGCACACAAAACGGACTCGGCTTAACCTTTAGTATGGCCATTAAGAGGGCAATCGCAGTCAGCGCTTTCTCGCCGCCTGACAGTAGCGATAGCGACTGCGTCTTTTTGCCGGGTGGCTGAACAACGATATCAACCCCGGACTCGAGGAGATTTTCCTGCTGCGTTAATTCAAGCTGTGCACGCCCGCCGTTAAACAGACGGACAAACATCTCCATAAAGGCCTGATTGACAAGGACAAAAGTCTCTTTAAACCGTTTGATCATGATTTGTTCCATTTCGCAGATAACTTGCTGCAGCTTTTCTCTGGCCTCGGTCATATCACTAATCTGTGCTGTCAGAAAATCCAGTCGTTCCTTTACGCGTGCATATTCTTCAATTGCGCCAAGGTTTACCTCTCCGAGTACCGCTATTTCTTCTTTGATTATTGCCGTTCTGGCCTGTGCTGCTTTCCGGTCTTTAATATCGATTCCTTTTTCGAGAGCCTGGTCGGCATCTAATCCATACTGTTCAAATAGCCTGTTGACGAAACCCTCAAGAGAAGCCTCAAATTTCGATTGCTGCAGTTCATACTGGTGCAACTTTTCTTCCTTGAGTCGTAACTGTTCACTAAATCTTTTGGCCTCACGCCCGCACTCTTCTATCGACTCGAGCAATTTGTTCCTCGCGCTTCTGATGTTCACCATTTGCTTCTCGAGTTCAAGCAGCTTCTGATGCAGTTTGCCTTTTTCGACATCCTGTGTGCGCAGATCATCTTCAAAGCCGATTTTCTTATCTTTAAGAGCCTGGGACTCATTTTCCTTTGATTCTCTGTATTGCGTTACCTGCTGCAGGCGATGGCTCAAATAACTATTTTCCTTTTGAAAAGCATTCATTTTTTCTTCAATCGTAGCTACGTCAATGCGCATCTGCGTCAGCTTTTCATTCTTTTTAATTCTGTCTATGCGGTTTACGCGCAGTTTTTCCTGCATGGTCTGGACCTGTTCACTCATTTCACCGATACGGGCATGAAGTACAACTGCTTCCTGTTCCGCTTCGTTGCCGCGCTTGAGAACGGCTTCTTTTTCCTGCGTGAGTTCAGCCATTTGCCAGTGGATAGTTTCCTTTTCCGCCTTGAAGCGCTCCTGATCAGCACGCCAACGCTCTTGGGTCTTGCTGTTTTCTGCCCTTTTAATACTCAATTCCTGAAGCTTATCCTTAGAGTCTTTGATACTCTTTTGCAGTCTTAAGAGTATCCCCTCTTTTTCTTCCTGGTCCTTTCTGCCTTGTGTCAACCTAGCCTCAAGCGTTTGAAGGATCTCCTCGAGCTCTTTTATTGTTCTTTTTCTGCTCAATATCCCACTCGTATTTTGGTGAAAGCTCCCGCCGGTTATTGAACCACCTGCGTTGACGACCTGTCCGTCCAAAGTAACCAGGCGGTAACGGTAGCCTGTTTCCTTGGCCTGAACAACTGCTGTCGAAAGACTATCTACGAGCCAGATGCGGCCTAACAGAAATTCAATGATGCCTTTGTACTTCTGATCATTTTGCACAAGTTCGGACATTCTGCCAATGACATTCTTGCCGCGCGGAACACCATCCTGCGGGTTCGTTCCTTTAACTGTCGTCAGCGGTAGAAAGGTCACCCTGCCTTTCTCATTCCTCTTCAGCCATTCGACAGCCTCTTGCGCGACCGCCTCATTATCCGTGATTAGATGCTGTAAAGAATTACCAAGCGCCACCTCTACAGCTAATTCATATTCCTTCGGAACATTCAATACCTGTGCAACTGTGCCTGTTATGCCGCCAAATTTGCCGGCTGTCTTTTGCTGCAGGATTTCGCGCACTCCCTGACCATAGCCCTGCCCCTCGCGTTCCATCTCGGCCAGTATCTTTATTTTTGCCGCAGCGTTATTCTTCTCATCACGCAGCGTACTGTTATTCTTCACAAGCTCCTGATAACTGTCTTCTTCAAACTTATATTTTTTTTCGTTTTCGGCTAGGCTCTTTCCGACGGAGTTATCGAGAGCAGCGTATTCTCCAGCTTCTTTATTAAGCTCTGCAAGCTTTTGCTGCACTGCGGCCATCTGCCCGTCGGCGTCAGCGACCTTGCTGTTAATCATGGCTTCCTGCTTATTCAGGGTCTCCATTCTTTGTGTTAAGCCCGCAATCTCGTTGCTAACCTTTGTTTCATCCTGCAGCGCCTCGAAGTGAGCGTTTTTCAGCTCCTCAAGTTTCTCGGACATTTGGTGATCCTGGTTGCTCTCTTTTTCGAGAAATGCTTCATACTGCTTCAGACTGTCGTTGCTCTGTTCGAGCTGCATTTTCAGCTTTTCCTGTGAGTGGAGGTGGTTTTGAAATTCATTATTCAAGCCAACTAGCTCTTCCTGCAGCTCTTTGATATCATTCTTCAGATTTTTTCTTTGCTTATCTATCTCCACAATACGTTCGGATAGTAATTTCTTCTCGCCCTCATTTTTCTCCAACTGAATATTGGCTTGATAAATTAAATCCTGTTGGATACTCGAGTCATCTTCCTTTTTTTGCAGCTTGAGCTTATATTCTTCCTCTTTGGCCACAACCGCATGATATCCGGTACGGTCTTTCTCGAGCTCATCTTCATCCTGAAGACGGTTTTTTTCGATATTGGCCAGTCTTTTCTTAGCGTTTTGTATTTCGTCATTGATTAATCCAATCTCCAGGCCATCTATTTCCGTTTTCAGGTCCTTATAGATCCTGGCTACTCTGGCTTGCTCGAAAAGAGGCGCTTCCTGTGAAGAAAGCTCACCCACGATATCATTCAGCCTGACTAAGCTTATCTCAGTATCTTCGAGTTTTCTGGCAGCTTCACGCTTTCTGTGCCTGTATTTAACAATCCCTGCGGCCTCTTCAATGAGCCCGCGTCTTTCCTCCGGCTTGACGGAAAGTATTTCGTCTACCTTACCCTGACCAATAATGGAAATGCCTTCTCGTCCAACGCCTGTATCCATAAATAATTCATGAATATCCTTCAAACGGCACGGTACACGGTTAATCAGATAATCGCTTTCGCCGGACCTGTAGAGCCTTCTGGTCACTGTTACTTCAGTAAATTCGAGCGGAAAGATGCCTTTGGAATTATCTATAGTCAGCGAAACCTCGGCCATCCCTAGGGAGCGCCGTTTTTCACTTCCGGCAAAGATGACGTCCTCCATCTTCCCGCCGCGCAGCGATTTCACGCTTTGTTCCCCGAGAACCCAGCGCACGGCATCGGCAACGTTTGATTTCCCGCTGCCGTTTGGCCCGACTACAACGGTTATGCCGGGCTTGAACTCCAGTTTGGTCTTGTCCGCAAACGATTTAAAGCCATGTATTTCGAGTTTCTTTAAGTACACGTGTATTTCGTCCTTTCAGTCAAGCATCCCATTCTTTAATTCGATACTTTTGCAGATATTCCTGTCTTGTCTTAGACAAGTCCTGCGAATCAGTTTTAATTCTCAAATCGCCGCGGCCTAGTTGATCATCCGGACACAACCTGATAGAACCTATACTGAATCTTTTTTTGAGGTATTCAATATTGGTTCTTTTTTGCCCGACAACCTTCGAATAATCAAGTGGATGAAAATATATCATCAACTCCTGCCAGGCCGGTTCTGCATTATCAGCCGGCGATAGTACGGACAGCAGGGATAGCATGTGTTGTAACATCAGGGCACTCTCTACCAACTCACCAAAAGCAGGGTGATACGGCCCCGCGACCAGCTCCTGCTCAGGCGTAAGGCTTTCGGTCGCCTGCAAGCCCATGCGGATAACAGGTATTTTATAAAAAGAGAAAAGCCCCAGCCACTCAGCCCCGGTCCCGATAGCCTGCTCGAGTGTCCAGGGTTGGTAGCTCCCCTCTTTGTGCCATTTTTCAAGCAAAGTGTTTTTTATTACAACAGTCGGATAGATGCGAACGGAATCGGGCTTCAGGCCAATTGTCCTTTGGGCAGTGACAAACGCAGTCTCGCGGTTGTCACCCGGCAGCCCAAGCATGAGCTGAAAAACGAGATCAAACGGATATCTTTTTATTAACTCCGTCGCTTTGACGACAGCCTCGCTTGTATAGCCGCGTTTGCTCTCTATTAACACTTCATCAACCAAAGACTGCACACCCAGCTCAATTGTTGTCACACCATATGTATACAGCATAAGCAGATTCTTTTCATTAATATAATCAGGTCTTGTCGAGAGCCTGATTCCGGTAATCAATCTTTTTTTTATTAAGTCTTGAGCCGCCGCCAGCCAGCGTTCCTGAACCTCCTCGGGAAGCCCGGTAAAGCTGCCGCCGAAAAAGGCAGTTTCGATGCGTTGCGCTGCTTTTGCGTCGGTTCGCAGGTACTCTCTGACCTTCTCCTCGATACCCTCGGGTTGCGCAAGCTCAGTTTCCCCGCTGATTCCCCACTGATTGCAGAAAACGCATGTAAACGGGCAGCCTGCATGGGGAATAAAAAATGGGATTACTAGTATTCTACTCATTATAAATTCCTCAGCTTATTTAAAGCGCTCTTAGCAGCTTGCTGTTCCGCCGCCTTTTTCGTATTCCCGCGGCCTTGCGCAATTTCTTGATTGTTTAAATATACGGCGGCTAAGAAGCTTTTTTTATGGTCGGGGCCTTCTTCATGTACAATCTTATAGGCCAGATTATTGTCCGGCGAACGTTGGATAAACTCCTGCAGCTGAGTCTTATAATCGCCGATTTTTCCATTAACCGCGTCATGTATTTTGCATTTAAGAGCCTTCAAAATTAATTCCTGGACCTCGGAAAGTCCTGTCGAAAGGTAGAGCGCACCTACGAAGGCTTCAAAACAATCAGCCAGATTAGAGGTACGGTTAGCTCCGCCCATGAGCTCTTCGCCTTTGCCTAGCTGCAGATACTCGCCCAGGTTTAAATCTTTTGCCCCATGTGCCAGTGACGCTTCACAAACAATGGCAGCCCGCATCTTAGTTAGTTCTCCTTCTGTTTTTCGCGGATATTTATTAAAGAGATACCTCGCCACGATAAGTCCAACAACGGCATCCCCGAGGAATTCCAGACGTTGATTATGCCCAACTGTGCCATTGTTCCCATCAAAAAGATAGGATGGATGAGTAAGCGCCTCGTTAATTAGCTCCAGGTCTGCGTTATCCTCAATTTTCAGTGTTGTCAGCAGCTCTGTCAATCTTTTCCTGCGGTCATCCTTCAACACGAATAAGCCCCCTCTTGTATAATTAATAGTTATCGCCAAAGCATTTTTAAATTAAAAAGGAGGCTATCTTATTAGCCTCCTATCTATTCTCCATTATGCCTTATATTTCCCAAGAAGAACAGTAGCATTCTGCCCGCCGAAGCCAAAAGAACTGCTCAGGGCATAGTTAACTTGCATCTTCCTGGCCACGTTCGGCACATAATCCAGATCACATTCGGGGTCGGGATTTTCGTAATTGATAGTCGGATGTACGATGCCATGAACTATTGATAATATTGTCGCGATTGCCTCCACACCTCCGGCAGCCCCAAGTAAATGTCCGGTCATCGATTTAGTCGAACTGATGGCCAGTTTTGCCGCATGTTCGCCAAAAACGTCTTTGATTGCCATCGTTTCATACTTATCATTCATTTCAGTGGAAGTACCGTGTGCATTGATATAATCAATCGCCTCAGGCTTGAGCCCGGCGTCATTCAAGGCCATTTTTAACGCTTTAGCAGCGCCTGTCCCACCAGGAGCCGGAGCCGTGATGTGATAAGCATCGGCAGTTGCGCCGTATCCCAAGACCTCGGCATAGATTCTGGCGTTTCTTTTTAAGGCATGTTCGAGACTCTCGAGGATAAGAATCCCAGCCCCCTCGCCCATAACGAATCCGTCGCGCTCACTGTCAAAAGGACGGCTTGCCCTTTGCGGCTCATCATTTCTCGACGATAAGGCCTTCATTGCACAGAATCCGGCCAAGGCCAGCGGCGTGATAGACGCCTCTGTTCCTCCGGCGATAACAACATCGGCAGCTCCTCGCTCGATGAGCTTGCTGGCATCTCCAATCGCGTTCGTCGCTGAGGCACACGCTGTTACCACTGTAATATTCGGGCCTGTCACTGCTAAAGATATGGCGACCTGCCCGGCGGCCATATTTCCAATCATCATCGGAACAAAGAACGGGCTGACTCTCCCAGGTCCTTTTTCCCGCAGCACCCGCGCCGATTCCTCCATCGTTTCGATTCCGCCGATTCCCGAGCCTATAACTATGCCCACTCTTTCCTTACCAACATTATCATCGTTTAAACCAGCGTCTTCAAAAGCCATTTTCGCACCGGCAACCGCAAACTGCGTGAAGCGGTCCATGCGTCTCGTTTCTTTCTTATCCATATACAACCCCGGATCAAAATCTTTCACCTCACCGGCAATCTGTGTTGGATAAGCGCTTGTATCAAAACGTGTTATGCGATCAATGCCTGATTTACCGGCGACAAGACTTTCCCAATATTTTTCTATACCGGTTCCAATCGGTGTAATTGCTGCCATTCCTGTAACAACGACTCTGTTTTTCATAAAGCACCTCTTTAATAAATTGAATGTTTTCTATTTAAAATACCATTTGCTTCCTCAGATAAAGAATCTACACACATTCGGCTACTTCTTGAAGCAAAGTATGTATGATCTCCTTGACAGATAAGATTTCTTTAATTTTTCCGACGTACTCACCGGAGAAAATCAGGCCGTCTGCCAAATTTCCTTTTTGTGCGTTCTCTAAAGCTTCCATGATACAGAAATTCCGGGCACATTCCTTCAAACATTGTGCACAACGGTTAGTAATTCTTACTTTACCTGCGGCAATCTTGTCGGTGAACTCATTTTTGATAGCCCGGCCAGGTAAACCCACAGGACTATCTATGAGAATGATGTCTTCTCTTGTGGCGTTAAGATAGACCTGCTTGAGATTCTCGGCGGCATTTGATTCCTTGCTTGCAGCAAAACGAATCCCCATCTGTACACCGTCGGCTCCAAGACGGAAGGCCTCGGCAATATCCTTGCCTTCTACAATCCCGCCTGCGGCAATGACCGGAATCTTCACTGCTTTTCTGACCAGAGGCAGCAGCTCATACACCGAGAAATCAGTCCCCAAATGTCCTCCTGCTTCTTTCCCTTCTAGCACCACAGCTGCCGCTCCGAGTTTTTCCGAGATTTTTGCGAGCTTATCCGTAGACACTATCGGAACTATCGGGATTCCGGCATCTTTACCCCAGCCAAACATATCTCTGGAAAATCCGGCGCCGGAAATAATCAGATCTATTCTTTCTTCAATCGCCGTTTTGATGAGATCAGCAAACGCTGAAACAGCGAACATAATATTAACACCGATTATGCCCGAGGTTAGAGTACGCGCTCTTTGTATCTCCGCCCTTAGTTCTTCCGGAGACATCCCGCTGCCGGCAATTATCCCAATGCCTCCTTCATTAGCTACGGCTGCGGCTAATGTTGAGGTCGAAAGCCGCACGGCCATCCCCCCCTGGATAATTGGCACCTTTGCTATTAATTTCCCAATCTTCAATTCAGGTAGATTCACTCTTATAACCTCCACGTACCCAACAGCTGCAGAAAAAAGAAATCGCCGCTGTAATAAAATCCTGGAGGAGGTCCCGTGTGATGAGTGTTGAACACGGAACCTCCTACTTATACCTATTGCTTTTCTTTAATGTAATTTACGGCATCACCGACAGTCTTAATCTTCTCAGCATCCTCATCGGGAATCTCAATATCAAATTCCTCTTCCAAGGCCATAATAAGCTCAACTACGTCAAGTGAATCAGCGTTAAGATCATCAAAACTCGTCTCTAAAGCGACCTCCTCGGCATCGACGCCTAACTGTTCAGTAACAATGGCTTTTACTTTTTCAAATATATTCATTGTTTCACCTCCTTCCACAAAATCATTAAAAAATTTTTTTGGTATTTTCTGTGTTCAATATTACCTTAATTAGTAGTATATATTCAACAGTATCTTAGCATAATTACACTTAAATACCGTTACATGACCATNNCGAGACCTGCCAGAAATAGCACGAGATTCGCCACATCCTCCGGTTGACCTAATCGCCCAAGCGGAAGACGCGCCGTTAACTCATTTTTCGCATCGTCGCCAAGCTTCTCAGTCATATCTGTTACTATGTATCCGGGAGCCACAGCGTTAACCATGATACCGCGTGAACCCAATTCTTTGGCGGCGCTTTTTGTCAGGCCAATAACACCTGCTTTTGCTGCCGCATAATTTATTTGTCCGGCATTTCCTGAAATCCCAACAACAGAGGAAATATTTATTATCTTCCCGGAGCGTTGTTTCATCATCGGTCTGGCTACAGCCTTCACACAATTGAACATGCCCGTTAGATTCGTCTCAATAACCTGGCTCCAGTCCTCGCTCTTCATTCTCACGAGCAGGCCATCCCTCGTGATCCCGGCATTGTTGACGAGAATATCAATTGCTCCGTACTTATTCACAATCTCTTTAACCATTTTCTCCACATCTTCAGACGAGGTCACGTCAGCTTTGTATACGATAGCTTCCGCCCCTGCTTTCTGCACGAGCTCAAGCGTCAAAGCAGCCGCCGCATCGTTACCCTGGTAATTAATAATCACCGTTGCCCCAGCTTTGCCAAGAGCTGCCGCAATCGCCCTGCCTATGCCTCTGGATGCCCCTGTAACGAGGGCAACCTTTCCGTTTAAGACATTTTCCTTAAGCAACGTGCGCCCCTCCTTTTAAGATAGACAAGGCCTCTTGCAGACTTGCCACATCACAGATGTTCAGCGTTGCGACATTCTTATCGATTTTTTTGATTAGCCCGCTTAAAACCTTGCCGGGGCCAATTTCAACAAACGTCGTAACCCCAAGATTAATCAGTTTGGTAACTGACTGCTGCCATAACACTGCATGGTTAACCTGTGAGATCAGATTTTGCCTTATTTGATCCGGTTCAATCTCTATATCGGCCGTCACGTTAGCCATAACAGGAATCGCAGCCCGCTTAATATTCACTTGTGCCAACGCTGCGGCAAGCTTATTTGAAGCCGGTTTCAACAGACTGGAATGAAACGGCCCGCTTACGGAAAGCATGATAGCCCGTTTGGCGCCAAAATCCTTTGCTAGTTCGACAGCCCTGACGACTGCCGCAGTGCTGCCGGCAATTACTATCTGCCCCGGGCTGTTATAATTGGCTGGTTCTACCACTCCCGCTTCGCTTGCTTTGGCACATAGCTCAAAAACCGTATCCTCTTCGATGCCCATCAACGCAGCCATCGTACCTTGTCCAGGCGGAACGGCCTCCTGCATAAAAGTCCCTCTTTTTCTGACGAGCCAGACGGCATCTTCAAAACTGATAGCGCCGGCCGCAACAAGCGCCGAATATTCACCGAGACTGTGTCCCGCAACGTAATCGCACCTAATGCCTTCCTGCTTGAGAACCTCTAAAACTGCGATACTCGTCGTCAGAATAGCAGGCTGCGTATTTATTGTCAGTACCAGTTGTTCTTCCGGTCCATTAAAACATATTCCGCTTAACGAAATCCCGAGTTTCTTGTCGGCAGTTTCAAAGATAGCTTTGGACTTACCGTATCGTTCGGTCCAATCTTTTCCCATTCCTACGTACTGGGAGCCCTGTCCCGGAAAAACAAATGCGGTTTTATTCATATATGGCTGACTCCTAACCGAATAAATTTTTCTTTTGGTCAATTACCAGATTAGCCTCATGAAGAATCTCTGCAATAATTTCGCGGGCTGGCTGGATTTTATGAACCATAGCGGCTACCTGCCCGGACATCAGAGAGCCGGTTCTGTCGTCGCCTTCAATTACTGCCGCTCTCAGCCTGCCGGTGCCAAGCTTTTCAAATTCTTCAATACTCGCCCTGCGCTCGGTATACTTTTCAAACTCCTGTGTTAATTTGTTCCTGAGAACCCGGACATAGTGCCCTTCGTAGCCGGTTAACGTAGTATCCCGGTCTTTGGCCTTGAGTACGGCATTTTTATAATTTGCATGCGCCATACATTCTTCTGCGCAAATAAACCGCGTACCCATCTGCACCCCTTGTGCTCCGAGGCATAAGGCGGCTGCCAGCTGCCGTCCGTCGGCTATTCCCCCTGCAGCTATAACCGGCACCTTGACTGTATCCACTATTTGCGGTACAAGTACCATCGTTGTCAACTCGCCGGTATGACCGCCGCACTCAAGTCCTTCAGCTATCATGGCATCGACGCCTATCCTTTCGAGCCTTTTAGCTAATGCAACAGCCGACACAACCGGAATCACCCTGATTCCTGCTTCCTTCAGGCGTGGGATGTGTTTGCCGGGGTTCCCCGCTCCTGTAGTAATTACTTTGACCTTTTCTTCAATAACTACCTCAATTACTTCATCGACAAATGGTGATAAATAATAGACATTCACGCCAAAAGGCTTATTAGTCATCTCTTTAGCTTTTCTGATCTGCTGCCTGACAACCTCTCCAGGCGCATTACCCGACCCGATAATCCCAAGCCCGCCAGCCTCCGAAACGGCTGCCGCCAATTCGGCAGTGGCTACCCAGGCCATACCCCCCTGGATAATCGGATACTTAATTTCTAAAAGATCACATAAATCCGTATGTAATGCTGCACCTGCCATTTACGTATCTCCCCCTTTATTTTGCCCATCTCATGACTGTTGCTCCCCAGGTCAGGCCGCCTCCGAAACCAACGATTACGACCAAATCACCTTTTTTAATAATCCCCTCTTTTACAGCTTCGTCAAGCGCAACAGGGATTGAGGCGCCGGACATATTGCCATACCTTTGCAGGTTCATATAGACTTTATCCGGTGATAATCCTAATCTTCTCACGGCGGCGTCAATGATTCTTGTATTGGCCTGATGCGGCACAAGAAAGTCAATATCTTCCTTGCCAAGCCCCGCCTTTTCGAGCGCTCGGAGAGACGAATCGCCCATTATTTTCACTGCAAATTTATACACTTCGTTACCACTCATGACCATTGTATGTTCATTTTTCTCAACGGTCTCATGTGTTGCAGGTTTACGCGACCCACCCGCAGGCACTTTCAACAAATCCCCCCCGGCTCCCTCGGCTCCGAGATCAAATGCCAGGAATCCTTCACCCTCTGCAACAGGTCTGATAACAGCGGCCCCCGCACCATCGCCAAAGATAACGCAGGTATTTCTGTCCTGCCAGTTCACAATTTTTGTCAACGTTTCCGGGGCTACTACGAGAACTGTTTCGTATCCTCCGCTTGCGACAAACTGGTTAGCTATCGAAAGCGCATAAATAAAGCCGGTACATGCCGCCGAAAGATCAAAGGCCGCAGCATTTTTTGCTCCGATATTATTTTGAATGATACAGGCTGTCGATGGCATGCACGAATCCGGTGTGATAGTTGCCACTATTATTAAATCCACTTCTTCGGGTGTTATTCCGGCATCACTTAGCGCCTTTTTGGCTGCCTGCGTACCTAAATCCGAAGCTGCTTCATGGTCGGCCGCCTTTCTACGCTCACGAATACCGGTCCTTGATACTATCCATTCATCACTCGTATCGACCATTTTAACCAAGTCGGCATTCGTAATCCTTTTTTCCGGCAAATAAGAACCCAGCCCGACAATACCCACCGGGCGCAAAGAAATAGCCATTATTTCACCAACCTTTGAATTATTTAAGACTATCCTGCAATTCCTTCACAAAATCACTGCTCACACATTCCAGCGCTGCTCGAACAGCGTTTTTTACAGCATCTGCTTTAGAACTGCCGTGACAGATAATGCTGACGCCTTTTACCCCCAACAGCGGAGCGCCGCCATGCTCAGAATAGTCCAACCGTTTCTTAAATCCCTTCAAGCCCGGCTTAAGCAATAGCGCTCCCACCTTGCTCCTGGTATCCTTTGTTAAAGCCTCTTTGAGCAATGTCGTAAGTGCACCGGCGGTACCTTCAACCACTTTCAGAACAACATTTCCGACAAAACCGTCGCAAACCATGACATCGGCTTTCCCGGCCAGGATATCCCTGCCCTCTATATTGCCAATGAAATTTATTCCCGCTTGAGCAGAAAGCTGCTCATATGTTTTAATAGTCAGTTCATTCCCTTTAGTAGGTTCCTCGCCGATATTTATCAATCCAATCCTCGGATTGACTATGCCCAAAATCTTTCTAGCATATACATCGCCCATTTTTGCAAACTGGACAAGATTCTCAGGTTTGCAATCGGCATTTGCTCCGGCATCAAGCATGATTTTTGGTCCAAGCAGTGTCGGCAGCACTGTTCCAATTGCAGGACGGTCAATCGATTCGAGTCTGCCTAACCCAAACAGCGCCGCAACCATTTGTCCCCCGGTACTGCCGGCGGAAACTACGGCGTCTGCCTTCTTTTCCTTGACAAGCCGGGTCGCCACCGTGATTGAAGCATCCTTCTTTTTCCGGTAAACAGTAGCCGGATGATCTTCCATTGTAATAACTTCCTGAGCGTGGACAATCGAGATACGCGGCGAAGAATACTTAATTGTGCTTGATTGTAAGCACTTCGCAATCTCCTGTTCTCGTCCGACAAAGATTATATGTAAATCTTCATGTAGTTCCAAGGCCATCAGAGCTCCCTTGATAATTTCCTCAGGAGCATGGTCTCCACCCATTGCATCAATAGCAATCCTCATTTGCACTCCTCCTATCTGGCTACTAAAATAAATTTTCCAACGAATACTTCTTCCGCACCTACTTTGGAGACAACCTTAATGAGGAATTTGTTTGATTTTTTTCGTGCAAATACAGCCTGAGCAACTATCTTTTCGTTCAGATAAACAGGACGCCTGAAACGGAGTCTGGCGCTGCCGGTTAGAACAATTTCGGCATCTATCAGTGCAACTGCGAGTGTATTGGCTTGCGAGATAATATAATCACCCCTGCAAACCTGGCTCTTCTCCGCTACCATCTCCGGTATAACTTCCAAGATTGAGACAGCGTTTTTACCCAGCTCCAATTCCATTAATTCACCGACGAATTCGCGGCCGGACACAGACCTGACTTTTTGAAAAGAGCGCTCAGCAAAATGCTTGGTCCTCTCACGCAGTTCCGGAATACCCAGCTCAGCGCGGTCCAATCTGATCGTCTGTATACTGACGTCAAATTTTTTTGCTAACTCCTCGTCTGTGGTAAACGGGTCTGTATAGAGCATTGCGTTTAACTGACCTTGCCTCTGCTCTTTACCTAACCTGAATACCATAGTTTTCAACTCCTTCATCTCAACCAATGTCCTGTTATTACCTGGTACTATTACCTAGTATAAACTGGAATATTCGTTTTGACAAGTAAAGATAAAATTGCATTTTTTAAACATATACAAAAAAAAAGAAAGCCTCAAAGCTTTCTTTATAACTCTATTCCGTTTTGGCAATAACCTTGCGTCCATCATAGAAACCGCAAGCAGAACAAATTCTATGCGGTTGTTTAATCTCGTGGCATTGAGGGCATTCCATCAAATTTGGACTCTCCAATTTCATGACGACTGCTCTTCTTTGACGGTTTTTTGCTTTTGAACGGCGGTGTTGTTGTACTCCCATTAGAACCACCTCCTCTTTGAATAGTCCCTTTGTCAGAACTAAATAATGCAAATTACTCTTTTTTGAGCTGTGCAAGTACTGCCAGACGCGGGTCAATATCTTTAGTATTGCATTGGCACGGTCCTTCTTTTAAACTCCGCCCACAGTGGGGGCATAGACCTGGGCACTTAGGTGTACAAAGAATCCTCATCGGCAGACTAATAACAATATTATCCCTTACCGCCTGCTCCAGGTCAATCAGATCATCGTTGTATTCCAGGACAGTTGCCTCACTGCCGCCCTCTGATTCCGGCTGCACCTTCTCACTCTCATGAAAATACTGCTCTGTAAAATCCAATTCTATGGGAATAATAACCTCATCGAGACATTTACAGCAGAAAGCAAGAACCGATGTGCTGATATGTGCCGATAATTCCAGAAAAAGACCGGTATTCGAAATCTTCCCGTCTACCAAAACAGGTTTGTTAAACTTAATGTCATCTTCATCATCGATATGCTCAAGAACGAACTCAAAACGCTCTGTAGCGCCCGGCATTTTCTGCAGGCCGCTGACATTCAGTTTCATAGACAGTCACCAAAAAAGTAATCCTTTCCTCCTGCTTGATGAAGAAGGACGCAGCAAAGCTGCGTTCTCTTTTTAAACCTGTGACTATTATACCCACATAAATTTTTCTTGTCAAGAAATTGCCCGCTATTTACCCCAAATCCTGACAACACGTCATCGCGCAAGTATTTACTATATCTTCAACGCTGCAGCCCCGTGATAAATCATTAACCGGTTTAGCCATCCCCTGTAAAACAGGACCGATAGCCTCAGCGTCACCTAACCGCTGCACCAGTTTGTAGCCAATATTTCCGGACTGGAGGTCCGGAAAGACGAGAACATTGACCATCCCTGCCACCTTGCTGCCCGGCGCTTTGGATTTACCAACTTTTGGAACGATAGCAGCGTCAAGCTGGAATTCTCCGTCAATCTCGAGTTCGGGGTGAGCTTCCTTGGCAAGTTTTGTCGCCTTAATAACCTTATCGACCAACTCATGACTGGCGCTTCCTTTTGTTGAGAACGAGAGCATCCCAATCTTAGGCTCCATACCCAGCAGGGCCTTGGCAGTTTTGGCCGAGGCATAGGCAATTTCTGCGAGCTGTTCGGCTGTCGGATTAGGCGTAACCGCGCAATCCGCGAAAAGCAAAACCCCATCCATACCATACTCTTTTTTCGGTGTTACCATTAGAAATGCGCCAGAAACAACGGATATTCCAGGCGCAGTCTTGATTATCTGCAGCGCCGGCCTTAAGACATCGCCGGTTGTATTCCGGGCGCCGGCCACCATCCCATCCGCAGCACCTTTATATACCATCATTGCCCCAAAGTAGAGCGGATTGACCATTAATGAAGCGGCTTCTTCACGGGAGATGCCTTTTTTCTTCCGGATTTCGATAAACTCGGCAATATATCCCTCTAACAAATCTGATTTTTGAGGGTTAATTATCTTTACCTTCGAGATATCTGCCTGGACCTTTGCCGCAACTTGCTTAACCTCATTTTCATCACCGAGCAGAACTATTTTGGCAATACCTTCATGAGATATTATGTCGGCCGCCTTAACGGTTCTTTCCTCAGTGCCCTCAGCCAACACTACCGTACGATTGTTTTGTTTGGCCTTCTGTTTAATTTTCTCAACTACGTTCATTTATAGTTCCCCCTTTGGTATAATTTGATTGGACATTTTTAACTTCGCCATAATATGAGAATTTCCTATATAGATTAAAATATTTTTTATATATTTTTTATATATTTTTGCTGGGAGGTAATTTTAATGAATATTATTGGAATAATCGCCGAATATAATCCCTTTCATGTTGGTCATCTCTACCATTTGGAAGAAGCTAAAAGAAGAGTACCCGACTCAGCAATTATTGCAGTCATGAGCGGTAGTTTCGTGCAAAGAGGCGAACCTGCCCTCGTTAATAAATGGTCGCGCGCCGAAATGGCCTTAGCCGGCGGTGCAGACGTTGTGCTGGAATTGCCGGTTCTTTATTCGGTGAGAAGCGCGTATTGGTTTGCGCGCGGTGCGATAGAGACCCTCCAACAAACAGGAGTAGTAACTCATCTTGCCTTTGGCGCTGAAACGGACGATCCTGCTCTCCTCCAAAAAGCCGCAAACATTTTAGCCGGTGAGACACCTGCCTTCCAGGCGAATCTCAAGCATGCTCTAAAAAAAGGGTTATCATATCCTGATGCCAGAGGACAAGCCCTCGAATGTGAAGATGATTTAGCTTCCTCTTTGAACACCTTCAGCAAACCCAATAATATCCTGGGCATTACCTATCTCCAGGTTTTGCAGGAATTAGCTTATCCTCTCATACCCATTATCATTGAGCGCAAAGGCGCAGGTTATGATGATAAAAGCATGGAATCGGTTATTCCCAGTGCGACTGCGATCAGACACCACCTGCTCAATACAGCAAAACAAAAGCCACATGCACAAGCTCCGTCATCGGAAGATTACCTGGTGGCTCTCGAAGAGATCAAAGATCTTCTGCCTGCACCCACCTACAAAATCCTCCTCAAGGAATTCGAAAAAAGCCAGGGACCGGTTTCACTGGACTCCCTTAGTGTGCCAATTATGGCTTTATTGCGGCGCAGTAGTAAAGAATACTTAAATTCTATTGTCGATGTAACAGAAGGACTCGAAAACCGAATTATGAAACTAGCCCAGGAATGTGTTAACCTCAATGAATTCCTCGGTGCTTTGAAAACCAAGCGCTATACGTATACCCGCCTGCGCCGTTTTCTTATTCATCTCTTACTGAACTATACCTCTGATCTTGAAAGTATGCTGCCGGGCGGCCCCCCCTATCTGCGCCTGCTCGGTTTTTCCGAGCGGGGTCAGCAGTTGATCCGGCTGATTAAAGAAAAAGCTGCGATACCTGTAATTACCAAAGGGGCACACGGTAAGAAATATTGTTGTGAAGACGCGAGATACCGTACCTTCTGGGAAAAGGATATACTTTCGGGCAACCTGTATACGCTGCTATACCCGGACGAATCAGCCCGGATAGGGAACGCTGATTTTCTCATAAGCCCGGTCACAATCACCAAGAACAATTTTCTGGTCTAGCCGACACTTTTAACCAATATACTTTAGCAGACATCCTCTTTTAGGGGGCATTGCTTCTGCTAAGACTATCTTATGTACTGGGCAGCCTGTTTATTTTTTTTTCTATGCTGATTTGGCCCCAGGAAACCTATCAGGGGGCTCAATACGGTTTGCAATTGTGGGCGACTATACTTGTACCGTCTCTCTTACCTTTTTTTATTGTGGCTGAAATAATCCTTAATTTAGGCATTGTCAATGCTTTAGGAGTGCTGCTCGATCCCTTTATGAGACCGGTTTTTAAACTCCCCGGCAGCGCCTCTTTTGTCGTAGTAATGGGGTTTACGACAGGTTTTCCGATGGGAGCGCTGCTCACAAAACGCTTAGTCGAAGAAAAATTATGCAGTATCAAAGAGGGCGAACGCTTAGTTGCGTTTACAAATAACTCCAGCGCCCTTTTTATTCTTGCTGCAGTCGCCGCCGGCATCTTTAACAATCCTTTATTAGGCTTAATTCTGGCTATCGCCCATTACCTCTCCAATCTTTTGCTGGGCATACTTCTGGGGTTGTTTTCGCCGCGTCAGAACAATGTCCGTTCAGACAGCAGTCATCTGCTTATGAAAAGCTTTAGAACGCTGTTAGATGCGCAAAAAAAGCGACTATCCTTAGGCGATCTTCTTGGCAGGGCCGTTCAAAAAGGGATTAACAGTATTACCCTAATCGGCGGATTTGTAGTTTTCTTTGCAGTTGTTATCAAGCTTTTAAAAGCCTCCTCAGCCTTATACCTGCTGAGCTCGCTGCTTGATTCTATTATGTCGGCCTGCGGGCTGCCTCCTGATTTTGGTCTGGCTTTTGCGACAGGTTTTTGGGAGATGAGCTTAGGGATAAAAGAACTATCTTATCTTCCTTTCAATATTACGCAAACGGCTGTAGCTGCAAGTATCATCCTGGCCTGGAGCGGCATATCCATCCAGGCTCAGGTAGTTAGCGTGTTGGCCGGTTCCGGGATCAGCCCTCATTTATACTATCTCGGCAGGATGATACAGGGTATTTTAGCAGGTTTAATCGCTTACTTACTAGCGGCAACGACGAGTCTTTGGTCTGCCTATGTCTCGCTGCCCGTCTTTTCTGCACCCTTGTCTAATACCCGGCCTCTGCTGCAACAGTTTGCCAATAACCTCGTATTTTTAGCGGAGGCTTTTGTGATAATTTTCGCTGTGTTTATTAGCATGGTCTTTAGCTATTATCTTTTTAGAGGAGTAAAAACAATATTAAAAATTTATTAGCGCCATAACAAAAGTCTCTCTTTGGCATGCTATCCTCGCTTAGACATCCAGCAGATTTACATCCGTCATCATGCCGGGCTTGAGCTTTCCATCCGCATTTTTTACCAGAATCTCTACCGGAAACATTCCGGTCTTAGCGTCACAGGCAGGAGCTATACTCGCCACCGTGCCCTCGCCCACCGCATTGATGGATTGCACTTTAATTTCAGCCTTGGTTCCGACTTTGACTTTAGAAATATTCGTTTCTGTTACATTGATATGCACTTTAACGTTTTGAGCATTCATCAAGATTACCGCTGCCGTCTGCGGAGAGGCCATATTGCCGATGGCAAGATTCTTGGAAGCAACTTCTCCTGACATCGGCGCTCTCACCAGACAATCGTCCACTCTCTTTTGCGCAATTTCAAGCGTGGCCTGGGCGCCTTCCATTTGGGCAAGGGTGATTTCCACTTTGGTCTTGGCATTGTCAAAATCCACCTTAGAGATTGCTCCCGCATCATAGAGTGTCTGCAGTCGGCCGAAATTTGCCACCGCATCATTATATGCTGTCTGGGCAGGCACCACATTGGCTGCAGCCTGTTTTACCTGCAGTTCGAAATCAGTGCTGTCCAACATAAATAGGATGTCATCTATTTCTACACTCTGCCCGAGCTCCACATTGATAGCGCTGATTTTAGCCGAAACATTAGGTGTTACTGCAATTTGATCGGCGGCTTCGATAAAGCTGCTATAACGAAGCATATGCTCTGTAGCGTTTACTTCGGGCTTATTATTCGTCGATGCTTCGTTTTTAGAAGGCTTTTCTGATATATGGATTTTTACCGTAGCATTCATACCAAAGGTCAAAGGGAGATTCTCTTTATTTTCGATGAGGACTTTAACAGGTATTAACTGCGTAACTTTTGTATACGTCCCACTTGTACTAAAACTGGAGGGGCTGGAAAAATAGGTTTGCGTGATTTGGTCGATTTCATCAACGACGCCTTTAAACGTTTTCCCAGAATAAGCATCTATCTTAACATCAACTGTTTGCCCAACCTGAATCTTCAGGATATCTGTTTCTTCGATATTGACCCCTATATACAGGTTATCTGTATCCGCAACCACTGCAAGCTGCGAGGTCGGACCGACAATTTGCCCCTCGACGCCATTGTTTTTCACAACCGTGCCATCAATTGGAGAGGTAATATAGGGTAAAACCGCCTGACGGCCCAGAATCTCGTTCTTTTCAACCCGCACGCCTTCTTTTGCACTCCATTCCAGCAGTTCTCCCGCCATATTTGGGGTGATGTAGTACATTTTTGCCGTCACTTTCGCATTATCCGTGGAAAAGTAACGGCTGCTGCTGATAAAATAGTAACTCGTACCAACGCAAGCAATCACTACAACCGCTATCAGAATTGGCAAAAGAATTTTTCTTATGCTTTTTTTGCTTTTTACTTCTACAGTTTTTACTAAGTCCTCCATATTGGGTCTCCTCCCTTTCCTTGGCGAATGCCTTAATTATCTGCAAACTGACTCATATAAAGCTCAGCATAAAACCCTTTTTGCTCCAGCAATTTCTCATGGTTTCCTTGTTCAACAATATCACCGTCTTTCATTACTAAAATCAACTCTGAATCTCTAACCGTCGAAAGTCTGTGCGCAATGACAAAACTCGTTCTGTTACTCATCAAATGGTCCATGGCCTTTTGAATCAAAATCTCGGTTCTGGTATCAACCGAACTGGTTGCTTCATCTAAAATCAATATTTTAGGGTTGGCCAGAATGACCCTGGCTATGGTAAATAGCTGTTTTTGCCCTTGGGAGATATTACTGGCTTCTTCATTGAGAATCATATTATAGCCATCCGGCAGCGCACGAATGAACTCATCGCAATGTGCGGCTTTGGCTGCTGCGATTACCTGCTCATCCGTTGCTCCAAAGGTGCCGTAGCGTATATTTTCTTTAATAGAGGCGTTATAAAGCCAGGTATCCTGAAGAACCATGCCAAACATGGCACGCAGGTCATTTCGGGTAAAATCAAATAGGTCATGACCATCAATCGATATTTTTCCTTTGTCTATGTCATAGAATCGCATTAATAGTTTCACAATAGTAGTTTTACCCGCGCCGGTTGGTCCAACAATGGCTACCCTCTGCCCGGCTTTGATTTCTGCCGTAAAATTACGAATAATGGGCTTATCCTTATTGTAGCTAAAACTGACATTATCAAAGACTACATTGCCAAAGAAAGCCTGGGCTTTGATGGGCGTGTTCGTCTCGGGAACTTCCTCTTTTTCATCCAGAAATTCAAAAACACGTTCTGCGGCAGCCACCGTTGATTGGAGAGTATTGGAGATGGACGCAAGTTGAGCCATAGGCTGCGTAAATGACCTCATGTATTGAATAAAGGCCTGGATATCTCCAATTTCCACTACTTTTTTTACGGCTAAATATCCCCCCAGAATACTAACCACAACATATCCCAGGTTCCCTACAAATCCCATTATCGGCATCATTATGCTCGAGATAAACTGTGATTTCCAGGCGGAATGAAATAATTTATCATTTATTTTCTCAAAAGTCTCAATCGAATCTTGTTCACCGTTAAAGGCTTGAACAATAATATGTCCCCCGTACATTTCTTCCACATGACCATTTACTTCACCCAAATACTTTTGTTGCTCTTTAAAGAATCCTTGGGATTTTTTGATAACCACACCGACAATGCCGAAGGATAAGGGTATTACCACGAGGGCGGCAAGAGTCATCAACCAGCTGATTGACAGCATCATGGCGAGGACGCCCACGATACTTGTAACCGACGTGATAATCTGAGTTATACTTTGATTCAGCGTTTGACTCACCAAATCGATATCATTCGTAAGTCGTGACAGAACTTCGCCGTGAGTTCTGGTGTCATAATAATTGAGTGGGATTCTATTCATTTTTTCGGAGATATTCTTACGCAGTTGATAGGTTACATCCATCGAGACCTTGGACATCATAAAGCCTTGTACGTAGGAACAGCCGGCAGATATAATATACAAAACAATTAATATCAAGATTATTTTACCGATATACCCAAAGTCGGTCAAAAGTCCCGTTTGAGCATACCAGGCGAATAAACCTTCAGCTAATTTGGTGGTGGCTTTACCGAGTAATTTAGGCCCGGCAATCGAAAATCCCGTTGAAAAGAAGGCAAAAAAAATAACAACTATTATCTTGGCCTTATAAGGCTCCAGGTAGCCTGCCAGGGTTAGTATAGTCTTTTTAAAATTTTTGGCCTTAGCTCCCCCACCCATCCCCTGCATGCCAAATCCCCGCCCTGGCCTAGGGCCAGCCGGACGCTCATTTTCACTCACCTCGCCAATTCCTCCTCGCTTAATTGCGAAAGCGCTATTTCCTGATAGACTTCACAATTTCTCAATAGTTCACGGTGAGTGCCAACCCCCACGATATGCCCATTATCCAGCACAATAATTTGTTCCGCATTCATAATGGTGCTGACACGTTGGGCCACCAGAAGAATGGTGCTGTCGCCCGTTTCTTTTTTCAGAGCAGCTCGCAGATTACGGTCGGTCTTAAGGTCAAGCGCTGAAAAGCTGTCGTCGAAAATGTAAATAGGCGCATTCTTTACCAATGCTCTGGCAATAGACAATCTTTGCTTTTGTCC
>DIVP01000077.1 GCA_002422465.1 Peptococcaceae bacterium UBA6129
AATTACTGAGAAACGATTCCAGGACATGAGTGCAGTACTTGCAGCTTATTTTTGTACGGTGCGCCTCGGCCAAAGGGGCCTCTTCCCGCCATGAGCCTGTCACTCGCCAGGGAAGTATGTCTAACGCATGTAGAATTTCCTCGGGAATATAATGGTGCGTCAGCAGCCCCATTACTTTCTTGCCTTGCTGTTTCCATTCCCGGGCAATTATTGTCCTGTTTTTTTCCGTGTTTCCGTCCATCAGCAGCTTTA
Organism: Peptococcaceae bacterium UBA6129; assembly: GCA_002422465.1. GTDB lineage: Bacteria > Bacillota > Peptococcia > DRI-13 > UBA6129 > UBA6129. The sequence continues at coordinate 253 of DIVP01000077.1, forward strand.
ACTTTTCCTCCATAATTAAGATTCAGCCTCCCTGTTTTTGTTATTTCGGTATCCAGTTACCTTTTTTTCTTAGATCCTGCGGCAAATCACATACATTGTCGGCAGTCATAATCAATAAATAATGCAATTTCCATGCCGGAATAAACTGTTCCATTTTTTGTGCAAAAGGTGGTTAAACCAAGAAGCGCACAACCCTATAACTCATAATGTGTAAAACCTGCTGTAAAGAATTGCAAAAGGACTTTACACTTCAATTTACAATTACTTTACAGTTTTGTTACAAAAACTAAATCCTTCAAACTCTATAAATTAAAAAGGCCTCTAAAAAGGCCTTTTTAAAAGTACATATTTCTGTCATAATAAAAATGACACGCCCCATTCCAAAATCGCGTTTCTCTCGTAGCTTATATTTGACCATATGCTTTGCGGTTACCCATGAGCAAACATCTATTAGCGCCTTACGCTTAAGCATTCGCACGATAGATAAAAGCCAGGTATGTTTCAGTCATGCAGCCCTTGATGATAAGAAAAATTTAATATTAGGGAGGCCCGTATTATGTTGCCTGAACAGCCTTTAAATCTCACTATAGCAACAAATGTAACCGATTCCGTATTGTTGCAACAAGATATCTTGGATCAAGTTGAATGCTGTTTTAAAGAATTATATGATTACCAAATTTCACTTGGAATTTTTGACCAGGACTGCCGGATTCTCAAATTATTTAATCATGATAACGAATTAACTTTTGATGAAGCCAACGATTGGTGTAAGCAGCTCATAGATAATATTGCTGCCAAACCTCCTGTAAAACACAAAATACTTTTCATGATGAAAGAAAAAGAGCATCATACTAAACTGCCGCACTCAATAATGTGTTACACCAATCCAGTATGCTCGGAAGCTAACGTTATCGGCACTCTTGCGCTCTTTTTGCCTACAGATTATGATAATATTTTTATGGACTCTCTGTTAAATGCGGTTACTAAAATTGTGGAATCAATCATTAAGGTTGGAAAGTATAAAGATGAATTAAATTCGAAAATCAGTTGGGAAAAAGCAATAGTAGATACAATTTCAGAAGGCCTTTTCTCAATTGACAGAAGCGGTGTTATTACTTATATGAATGATCTCGGGGCAAGTATTTTATGCTTAAAGAAAGACGAGATTATTGGGGAGAAATTAATAGACGTGATTGGCTTTAGACCCGAACTATTAGATATTTTAGAGACAGGGGAAGGCTGGATTAACCGCGAACTGTGTTTTAAAAGCATTAAAAAAGGCCCCGTCCGGCTGATAAAGAACGCGGCTCCGATAAAAGATAACAATGGCAATATTATTGGAGTTTTGGATACTTTTCGGGAAATCAAACGAGTTCACAGCTTGGTCAATCAAATAACGGGTGCTAGCGCAAGGTTCATTTTCGAGGATATTATATATAAAAGTCAAGAAATGCAAAATTCCATCGAGATGGCTCGAGTAGTGGCTGCTTCGCAGGGACCTGTACTTCTTTTAGGGGAGAGCGGAACCGGGAAAGAATTATTTGCTCACTCAATTCACTCGGCAAGTGATCGTTCCGAAGGCCCGTTTATCATTGTCGACTGCGCCGCGCTTCCTCACGAGTTAATCGAAAGTGAGCTCTTCGGTTACGTGGAAGGCTCTTTCACCGGCGCCTTACGAAAAGGGAATGTTGGCAAGTTCGAGTTGGCTAACGGAGGAACCATCTTTTTAGATGAAATCGGGGAATTGCCGCTAGAAAGCCAGGCTAAATTATTACGTGTACTGCAAACACACAACATTACCCGTATTGGCGATAAGAAAACCTTATCGGTAGATTTTAAAGTAATTGCAGCTACAAATAAAAACTTAGAATATGAAGTTTCTCAGCACAATTTCCGAAAAGATTTGTTTTACAGGATAAATTTATTTAGTATCCATATCCCGCCGTTAAGAAAAAGGAAAGAAGATATATTATTATTGGCAAACTACTTTGCAAATAAAACAAACATTAAACTATATAACCGTGATGTTAAAATCGAGAACAAGGTTCTTTCCGCCTTGCTTATTTATGATTGGCCGGGAAATGTGCGCGAGCTAGAAAACGTTATGCAAAGAGCGGTCTATCTGTCCAAAGGTGATTTTATTCGGCTCGAACACTTACCGGAAAAATTGATAAATAATAGCGTCGCAAAACAAAACACCATTGTAGATTTATGCGCAAACACCGTTTTGTCTGACAGGGAAAAAGAACAGTGGTATATAATGAATGTTCTTAATTCCTGTAAAGGAAACAAAAGCAAAGCAGCTTATGCATTAGGTATTTCCCGCCCTACTTTATATAAAAGAATGAAAGAACTGCATATCCTCAACGACGATTCAACTTTACGCAGCTTCCAATAACCTCTAATGCTATGCTTGGCGGGGGTTCTTTGACAAACTGAAGGGAGCAGCGATGCTCCCTTTATTATAAGCAGATGTTTACGGTTTAATAGCACTTTTTCTCCTGCATCATTTCCTGAACCTCATTCAACGCCTCGCCGAAACGCTGGAAGTGTACTACCTCGCGCTCTCGCAGAAATCTAAGCGTATCCGTGACGCCGGGGTCATCGCTTAAGTTGATCAGCCAGTTGTAGGTCGCTCTTGCTTTCTGCTCTGCCGCCATATCTTCAGTCAAGTCGGCTATCGGATCACCTTTAGCCTGAATTCCGGCTGCTGACCAAGGGACGCCGTTCGCGTCTACATAAAAGAGCGCGCGGTCATGTTCGGCATAATGCCCGGCCAACCCTGCAGCCTTCAGTTCCTCAATGCTGGCATCCTTCGTCAGCTTATGGACGATAGTCCCGACTATCTCAAGGTGAGCAAGTTCTTCAGTGCCTATATCGTTCAATAATGCTCTGGTCTTCTCTGTCGGCATGGTATAACGCTGGTTGAGATACCGCAGCGAGGCGCCCAGCTCGCCGTCCGGCCCGCCGTACTGTGTAATAACCCATTTGGCCAGGCCAACGTTTTTACCGGTAACTCTCACCGGGTATTGTAATTTTTTTTCATATACCCACATATTTCTTCCTCCCCTCTACATATCCCATGGCCAGGGATGTTCTATCCAGCGCCAGGTGTTACCATAATTGACGGAATGCCCGAAGTTCGTGAGCGGGCCATAAGCCTCCTCATACTGCTTGCGCAGAACCATGAGTTCGGCAACCGCTTTATTGTAGTGCTCCAGAGCTTTAACATCATCCGGATGGGTGTCCAGATACAGGTTTAAATCTACTGTGACAAAGGACAACTCTTGTATTTTTAAAAGGCATTGCATGCGCTCCATCTCAACAGCCATAGTAAACACCTCCACACGGTTGTGGTCCTTCACAAGGACCATATATTCCCTGCGGCTGGCATAATTCCGGGAAAAGAGTCCCTTTTTCAAGGGCTTCCGATGCTCCATAGACAACGTTATAATACTGCCAGGGTACATAAGCGTGAGCCAATCTCATCGAAAGAGGGGCAAATACCGGCGCATATGGATAAGGAGGCTGCTGGTAAAAAGGCGTCGTGGGCCCCGGACAGGGTGGCGCCAATGGCGGTAACTGCGGTTCGAAGGTTGGCGGTGACATTGGCGGACATATAGGTCCGCCAATAGTCGGCGGATTTATACACGGGTTTTGTGGAATCGGGAGTATCTCAGGAGTCATCGTCTGAGTTGTATCAGGTTCGTTTGCTATCGGTCGTTGCCCCTTGGGCTTAAAGAATGGATTTGGTGATGCTTTGCTATTATCAGCCCAGCGTTGCTCCGGATATACTTTAAAAGTATAGTTTCTCAAGATTAATCCTCCTTTGTAGGTTTCTTTTATAATATATGCACGTACTAGCAATCTTGTCTCTCTTTATAAAAAAAAGAGGCCTGAGCCTCTTCAAACTTGCGCTATTACTTTGGAATGGCTTCAACGGCCAATCTGTCACAGCGGTTATTGTATTCATTGTCGGCATGACCCTTGACTTTAATCCATTCTATGTCGTGAATGCCAATTTGAGCAATCAATTCCTGCCATAAATCCTGATTCTCAACGGCTTCTTTTTTGGCGGTGCGCCAGCCGTTGCCCTGCCACTTTTTTATCCAACCATTATTGAAGGCATTTATCAGGTAGGCGCTGTCACTGTACAGCCGCACCCGGCAAGGGAATTTCAGGGCTTTAAGTCCTTCTATGGCCGCACTAAGCTCCATTTGATTATTTGTGGTCTGTGTCTTACCCCCGCTTATCTCTTTCGCTTTGCCATTGAATAACAAAACAGCTGCCCAGCCGCCCGGACCGGGATTACCGCTGCAAGCCCCGTCCGTGTATATGCTGACCACAGGCCTATCAGTCAACAGGTCATCACCCCTTTATTGTTTTGTACTGACACTTTCCCAGTCGGGTATAACCTGTATCCAGGTTTTCCCCGGCTTTATTTTCACGACTTCCCCTTTATCATCAAGGAATTGCATTTTTGCTGAAACTGATGTTTTTGCCCAAGAACCTTTTGTCATCTTCCCATTCACATAATAGCGGGCTTCGCCCTTGCCTATTATTTTTATCTCGGATAAAAGCTCCTTATTCTTGATAATATCTTTTGTCGGCACAACTATAGCCAGGATGTTGTCCGCTATTATGCGAGTTCCATCCTCCATGAGATGGGGGTTCCCGTTGATGTCCCTTTCATATCTCTGTCCGTTATAATGCCAGACGACCTTATAATTATACGTTTTTGAAGAATAATCAATTATCATATCCTTATCGTGGACCGTACCCTCACCTTCGCCTGCTGCCACACCAAAAGCGGGAGGCACGACTAATTTATACCCTTTGGCTTGGGCGCCCTTTAACAACTGCTCCGTACTTGTATACAGGTTATGGGGCATACTCCTGGTTTTATCACGCCAGAAATACCCGCCGGCATTATATATCTCATCCAGATCTTTCATCTTAATATCGAAAATCATCTGCAGAGCTTCCTGACTTCCGCCCGCATGCGCCAAAGGCGAGTCGTACCCTTTGGCCAGTTGGACAAAGTAGTAGCGCGCACTTCGCACAGGCCCAATTTTCACAGCGCTTTGCTGATAAAAAAGCGCCATAAACCTCGTAATACCACCCTCAGCCATCATCTCATAAACCAGATCCGCTTTATCCAGCCCACTTTGCGGACGGGCTTTGAGATAATTGTCTACCATGACAAGAAGCGCTCCTGGTAACTCAGGCGCCTTTGGTTCCACAGGAACGGACGGGTTATCTGTTTTATCCGTTACCGGCGCAGGTTCTACGACCGGCACAGGCGATTTTTGCCCTGAACACCCTGAGAATATTAGCAGTATTAAAAACATTAAGCATAAAATAACAATAATGGGCTTCTTCACACCGGACCCCCTTCCAATTAGGATGTCCCTTTGAACATTCTATATTTAGTAATTACAGGCAGCACCCGTTTTTTCCTGCTTGACAGCAATCCTTTTAACTAATTTTAGGAACTATTTTTTCGCTCACCCGTATTATGTAAAAAGTAAAAGGGAGGAGGATTTCTTATGGATTTAAATGAGTTGATCTGGCTGCGCCAGAACATTCACAAGCTTGATAAAAACCTCCGCACTCAGATAATCGGCCAGCACAGAACTTTATCAAAAATGCCCTGTTATTTTCATAAGCCTCTGCGGTATCTGAACGATAAATTCCGCACTTTGCCTGTCATTATCCAGTATGAACTATTAAGAGAGGATCCGGACATCATTCAGTCAAAATTAAAAAAGCACACCAGACGACAGGAATCCTTGAAGATTATTAATGCTGTTTCCGCAGATATTTCTCTAAACCAATTAAAAAAAATTATCGACCACTCCGCCGTAATGAAAATATACCTCGATCGTGAAGTAAATACCTTGTTGGATGTAGCAGTGCCTGTAGTCTCCGCCGACCGTGTCTGGGAACAGAATTATACCGGGAAAAACACGACCATCGCTATAATTGACACCGGTATACAGGAACATCCTGATTTTGTTATGCCGATGAATAGAATTATAGCATTTCAGGATTTTGTTAATAACAAGACCTCACCTTATGACGATAACGGTCATGGTACGCATTGTGCCGGAACAGCAGCAGGAAATGGCCATGCCTCAGGCGGTAAATATAAAGGCCCCGCCTATGAGGCTAAGCTCGTCGTCATTAAAACTCTTGATAAAATGGGATCGGGAAAATCCTCTACGGTCATCCGCGGACTGGAATGGTGCCTCAATAATAAAGAAAAATACGGAATAAATGTTGCCTCACTTTCATTTGGGTACAAAGCCACTTCCTCCTACAGGGAAGATCCTGTTTGTCAGGCCGTCGAAAAACTCTGGAACGAAGGAATAGTATTATGCGCAGCCTCCGGCAATGAAGGGCCTGACACAAAAACAGTCAACTCACCGGGTATACACCCTGCCATCATTACAGTCGGCGCTAGCGATGACAAGAATACCAGCCAGCTCAAGGACGATATCATTGCCGATTTTTCCAGCAGGGGTCCGACCCCCGATGGCTTGACAAAACCCGATTTATTAGCGCCAGGGACTAACATTGTTGCTCCGCTCGCTAAGAGCTCTTATTTAGATATGACCTCGCTGAATGTTAGCGATAATTCTTTATATATCAGCCTATCAGGCACTTCGATGTCAACGCCCATTTGTGCGGGTGTTGCAGCTCAACTCCTGGAGGCAAAACCCGATCTGACGCCACAGCAACTTAAGGAGGCCTTGCTTAAAAATTGTGATAAAATCACAACAGCGGATGCAAATACTCAAGGAAGCGGCTGTATTAATGCCTTTAAAGCCTTAAGAGCTATACGCCCGGTTTAGGATTAAAGGCCCGGACGCTAACGCATCCAGGCCTTTGCCAATTTTAATACTGATATATCCTTAAGCCTGTATCAGTTATGTAATGCTTCCTGATTATTTTCACTCTGTGTTTCGATGGGCGTAATCATTTCGCGGGGATTAATGGATAATACTGTCTGAACCGGCTCATAGTAATCCCTCGAAAGAATTTCTCTTCGCTCTTGCTCATCGATAATTAGTATGCGGCTAGTCTCCACAAGATATCCTTTTTGGCCTTTTTGAATGATCCTTTTCTCTCCGGCCGGCACGGACACATCCGGCACCTGAATTTCCGAGGGCAGATATGTCTTGATAATCCTGTTTTCCAAATAAACCTTATCATATATATTCTGACCGCTGCCATATATGCTTATGTTTAAAGCCAGTCCGTTAAGTTTTGTTTGAAACAGCAAATAGCAATCCGTCTCATTCCGAAAAGCCAAGTCTTTTTGAGCATAGACGACGGTCGCATCACGTCCAAGCGGAACATAAGAAATCTGAACAGAATGATTATGTCTTTCCACTATGTTGAGTCCTGCCAAGAGCACTGCATTATACAACGTACTGGAGACCTGGCAAACCCCACCGCCTACACCGTCTTCGAATTTCCCGCCCACGATGATTTTTGCTTCGCGATAACCTCGTTCAGGCACACGTGGTCCGATTGCCGTATTGAATGAAACTATTTCGCCTGGTTTCACCACCAAGCCATTCAACTGCTGACTCGCCACCCGGACATTCTCAGTTCTGTCCGGATTATCAGCTAATTGGGTTGTATATTCAGACCATAAGATAGCTGGTCTATACTGCTCCAATTCTGCGGCTGTAACTTGCGGGCTTATTTTTTTCAGGGGCAGCAAATAGATCTGCTGATAGACACCGGGATTGCCTAATGTCGTAATCAGCAGCGACAAATCGACAGCCCAGCCTGTCTGTTCAGCTTGAATTTGTAGATTCCCCTCCTCATCAACATAAAACCTGGCATCCACTGGAGATTTGTCAACCTTCTTCGTAAGGCAAAAGAGCTGATAACTCAGGGTAGTAGGGTCGGTACACCTCGTATAATCACAAAAAACGCTATCACGATCATAATTCTGGTATTTCTCAAGCTTCAATTCCTCAAGAGTGTACTCATAATATTTCACCCCGTCGGTAAAATATATTTTATCTTCAACTGCTCCAACATTCTCTATAGTAAAGTCTTGGACAGCCGAAACATTATTAATCTCAAAAAACATATTTAATCCCATGATTACCAGCATGGCAAGTATTATGCGGATAATGAGCCCCGGTTTGCAGACCGTAGTAATATCTTGTGCTTTCAATGTTACAACAACCCCCCATATAATATGTTTATAGATACTATGCGGCTTGGTTTTTTATGCTACTTATTAATTCTATCTATGCTTGATTATTTATCTCTCTTCCATACCTGCGAGACATTAATTGACAGCTTTTTTGGATTCCTATTCTAAATAACTGATATTTATTAATTTTTTGTATATTGTATGCAGGTATTTTGTATGCCCGCGTCGAATATAAATTACTAAATGAACCTGCCTTTCCGTATAATATTATTTTTGAAAGGGGATATAAGTTATGTTGGTAAATTTCTATTTAGTAAATAATAATTCGGCAAATACAAAAGAAAGTTGTCTTCGTAAAAATATCGAGAATTGTCAGGCAGCAGCGTTGTTTAGCAGTAACCGCATCATTTATAAGAAAAATGAGGAACTAATCAAGACTGCAATTGATAATATAGAGTATAACTTGTTTCCCGGTGAACTTGACCCGGAGATAAACGTATATCTAAAAGAGATTTGAATACGAAACAGGAAAGGTCAGGAGTACAATACTCCTGACCTTTCCTGTCTTAACTCGGTTTTTTAGCACTCGGCTGTTATCTTTCTCCCATAACGTATTGGGCAATATTAACGGAATGATCGCCAATACGCTCTAAATTGCTTAGAATATCAATATATATTGCTCCGGCATCCCCATTGCAGAGCCCTTCATTGAGACGGTTGATATGCGCCCGGCGCAGATCCTTCTCCATCTCATCAATGATGTCATCATTAGCTACTACCTTTTTCGCCAGTTCAAGGTCATTATTCTCTAGGCAGGTCAGCGCCCATTCATATGTTTCCATAGTCTTATCGACCATTTCACGCATTTCGGTCATTCCGACAAGCGAAAAACTAATCCTCTGCTCATTACGGGACTCTGTGAGCTCCAGAATATTCTCCGCATGATCGCCCACTCTTTCTATATCATTAACAGCCTGGATATAGATATAGGCTTGATTTGATTCCGACTCGGAAAGCTTTTTCTCCGATATCAAAACAACATAATCCGTAATTTTTTTTTGCAAATTATTAATAACTGTTTCCAAATTCCCAACCTGTTTGGCATCATGTTCCAATCCGCTAAAGAAATAGGTAATACAGTGCTGGAAGGACTCCCGGGCAATATTACCCATCCGCAAAACCTCTCTTCCGGCTTGTCCCAGTGCAACAGGGGGATTTGTAAGCAAGCGTGGTTCGAGGTATTTTGGTTCAAATTCAATGATAATATCTTCTCCCGGTATTATTTTTGTAACTATAGCAGCGAGCATGGCCACAAAAGGCAACTGAATCAAAGCATTAGTAATATTGAAAACACCATGGGTCTGCGCAATCTGCATCTTGATATTGAGCGTGTCCCAGGTACCGGAAAAACCCGGTATTAAGATATATATATAATCAGTAAACAGCCTGACGAGTTCCGGAAATATGCCCAGCACAAATAAGGGTAAAAAAATCACTGTACCAATCAGGTTAAACAGACTATGAGTCAAGGCTGTCCTTTTGGCGGCAACCGACGTCCCAATGGCGGCAAGCAACGCGGTTACTGTTGTACCGATATTATCGCCGAAAAGAATCGGCACGGCTTGGCTATACGTAATAGCTCCCTGGTTGGCCAATTCCTGAAGTATGCCAATAGTCGCACTACTGCTTTGTACTATCCCTGTAAAAATTGTCCCTATTAAAACACCAAACAGAGTATTCGATTCAATGTTAGTCATTGCGTTGATAAACACCGGCATATCACGAAGCGGCTCTAGGCCTTTCCCCATCGTTTCCATACCAAAGAACAACATGCCGAATCCGAAAAGAACCTGTCCGATGACGATAACTTTTTTATGTCTGCTGAAAAATTGCAGCATCACGCCCACGGCTAGGATCGGCAGCGCATAATGCTCAAGTTTGAAGCCGATCAGATAGGCTGTTATAGTTGTGCCGATATTTGCCCCCATAATTATACCAATAGCCTGTCGCAATGTTAAAAGACCGGAATTAACAAGCCCCACCGTCAACACTGTCGTCGCGGAACTACTCTGAATAAGGGTTGTTACGAGCATTCCGGAAACAATTCCTCTTGCCGGGGTCTTCGTCCCCTTCTCCAACAAATAGCGCATCTTAGGGCCAGCAATAGCCTGGAGCCCGTCTGACATATGTTTAATCCCAAAAAGGAAAAACGCTAGACCGCCAAGCGCGTAAAAGATCATTTCCTGATAACTGAACTCCATAACAATTTCCCCTTCTTATCCTCTTCCAGTACGTAATACTATCACTTTTCCCGATGCTATAATAGTAGAAAATGACCTGTCCCTTTAGACAGGTCCATTTTCTTGTCCTTATTCTTATCTCTCACCCATTACATACTGGGCTATATTAACCGAATGATCGCCAATACGCTCTAAATTGCTTAGGATATCAATATATATTGCCCCGGCATCCCCGTTGCAAAGCCCTTCATTGAGACGGTTGATATGCGCCCGGCGCAAATCCTTCTCCATCTCATCAATGATGTCATCATTATTTACAACTTGCTTGGCAAGTTCCAGGTCATTATTCTCGAGGCAGGTCAACGCCCATTCATATGTTTCCATAGTCTTATCGACCATTTTCCGCATGTCACCTATTGCCTCAATGGAAAAGTGAATTCCTTGCCCATTCATTTCCTCTGTAAGTTCCAGAATGTTCTCAGCATGATCGCCAACCCTTTCTATATCGTTGACTGCCTGAATATAGATATAGGCCTGGTTTGATCCTTCTACTGACAGTTTTCTTTCTGATATTAAAACAACATAATCTGTTATCTTCTTCTGTAAATTATTGATAATGTTTTCGAGGTTATTTACCTGTTTTGCCTCAATTTCCAGACCGGTAAAGAAATAGGTTATAACATGTTCGAATGACTCCCTGGCTATCCGACCCATTCTCAGTAGTTCTCTGCCGGCCTGTCCCAAGGCGACAGAGGGGTTGGACAGAAGCCGGGGTTCCAGGTACTTCGGTTCAAACTCCACCGAGATGTCCTCCCCCGGTATTATTTTTGTAACTATAGCAGCGAGTACAGCCACAAAAGGCAACTGAATCAAAGCATTAGTAATATTGAAAACGCCATGGGTCTGCGCAATCTGCATCTTGATATTGAGCGTATCCCAGGTACCGGAAAACCCTGGTATCAGGATATATATATAATCGGTGAACAGCCTGACAAGCTCCGGAAATATGCCCAAGACAAATAAAGGCAAAAAAATCATCGTACCAATCAGGTTAAACAAGGAATGAGTCAGAGCTGTTCTTTTGGCAGCAACGGACGTCCCGATTGCAGCGAGCAAGGCTGTTACCGTAGTACCGATATTATCGCCGAAAAGAATAGGTACGGCCTGATAATACGTAATAGCCCCCTGGTTGGCCAGTTCCTGAAGTATCCCAATAGTGGCGCTGCTGCTTTGCACTATCCCCGTTAAAATTATTCCTGTTAAAACACCCAGCAGCGAATTTGACTCTATGTTTGTCATCGCATTGATAAACACGGGCATATCACGCAGTGGTTTTAGTCCTTTTCCCATTGTTTCCATACCAAAGAACAACATGCCAAATCCGAAAAGTACTTGCCCTATGATGACAACCCTTTTGTTTTTACTAAAAAACTGTAGAATCATACCCACAGCCAAGATTGGCAAAGCATATTTTTCCAGCTTGAAACCGATCAAATAGGCGGTAAGAGTTGTCCCAATGTTAGCGCCCATAACTACACCGATGGCCTGTCGCAGTGTCAAAAGCCCGGAATTAACAAGCCCTACCGTCAAGACCGTTGTCGCGGAGCTGCTCTGAATAAGCGCTGTGATAAGGGCCCCTGAAAGAACACCCCTGACAGGCGTCTTCGTCCCTTTTTCCAAAAAGCCCCTCATTCTATTGCCGGCCAGCAATTGCAATCCGTCCGACATATACTTGATGCCAAAGAGGAAAAAAGCAAGACCGCCTATGGAAAGAAAAAGCATCTCCTGATAATTGAATTCCATGCTCCCTACCTAGCCTTTTTTCAATGTCCGTTAATATGTTACTTCATTTCTTCTTGTATTTACAGTATGCGCCATGTTTCTTAACCCGAACTTAACATATTCTTAACACAAACAATCAACACAAAGATCCAAAAAATTAATATTTAAACAAATGGAATGCGAGCCCAGTGCATATGATATTTTAGATGACTGAAAAGGAGTGAATATAAAATGGCGACAGGAGAATACTTCATCAGGATAAATCTGCAACAGCGCCGTCTTTTTCTCTATCAAGGCGAGCAATTAAACGGTTCATATCCAATAGCGATAGGCAAAGCGACGACACCGTCACCTGTCGGAAAATGGCGCGTCATTAATAAAACCGTCAGGAAAGGTGGTACTGTTTTCGGCACGAGATGGATGGGACTCAGTCTCGATACTTATGGCATCCATGGCAACAATAACCCTTCCTCGATCGGCAAGGCAGTATCTCTCGGCTGCATCCGTATGTACAATCAAGATGTAGAATCCATCTACCCACTCATACCGATAGGGACAGAGGTAGAGATCAGTTCCGGAAGTCAGGGAAGCGGATACCCACTCCCCCCATACCACCCCCCCTCAAACCCCGGTACTCCCGCGAATAACCCTGGCACACCGCCGAATAATAAAATACATGTCGTTAAGCAGGGGGAGACGCTTTGGAAAATTTCCAACCTTTATGGGGTTTCTATTGCAGATATCCAAAAGAAAAATCCGGGAATGGATCCAAATCTGATCTTTCCCGGACAGGTCATCCTGCTCCCATAAATATAAAACATTTTATATTATGATATTCATTTATCTAGCTCTATTAAATCCTTAATGCATTTAATAATAATCTCTTCGTCACCGGGTAACAGCGTCCGCAGATCCAGCGTATATCTGTCCTTATCGATGTACCCAACAATCGGTACAGCGTTATGGCGCAAAGCGCTTTCGATTTCCCCGGCGCTCTCTTTTTTGCTTTCCAATACTATTCCCCACGATGGTATATCCTGGCCCGGCAGGCTCCCCCCTCCCATCTGCGCCTGGGTTGGGACCGGAGTTGCCGAGATTCTCGATTGGATGGCTGTTATATCCCCGGCTATTTTATGTGCCTTTTCCTCAAGTTCCTGTAGCGGCGTAATAAGCATCCGGTAGATCGGCAGTTCTTTCAGAACGTACTCCGGCCGCAGGTATTCGCGTAGAGTGGCCTCAAGTGCAGCCAGTGTAAATTTATCGACGCGCAGAGCCCTGGACAATTGATTTGCCTTCATTGCCTTAATGTATTCTTTTTTGCCTACGATAATTCCGGCTTGTGGTCCACCCAAAAGTTTATCGCCGCTGAACGTTACGACATCCACCCCAGAGCTGAGCACATGCGCTACAGGTGTCTCGTCTTTAACACCGTATGCCGACAAATCTACGAGGCTCCCGCTTCCGAGATCTTCCACAAGAGGGACATTACTTTTATGGGCGAGCTGAACCAGTTCGTCCGTCTGCACGGACTTGACAAATCCATATATGCGAAAGTTACTTGCATGTACTTTGAGAATTACTCCGGTCGCGATTCCAACGGCTTTTTCGTAGTCGCCAAGATGGGTTCTGTTTGTAGTGCCAACCTCAACAAGCGTTACCCCGCCCATCTTCAAGACTTCCGGTATCCTAAAGGAACCACCTATTTCTACTAATTCACCGCGTGAGACAACAACCTCTTTGCCCATAGCCAGCGTATTCATTACCAAAAGGACGGCTGCAGCGTTATTATTCACAACCATAGCAGCCTCGGCGCCACTTAGACGGATCAATAATTCCTCTACATGGTCATGCCTGGATCCGCGCTCACCTTTTTCGAGATTATACTCAAGATTAGTATAAAACCCTGCTGCTTCATTTAACGCAGCCAGCGCCCTTTCTCCAAGCACAGCCCGGCCAAGATTGGTATGCAGGATAATCCCGGTGGCATTAACGACGCGCCTGAGATGAGAAATTGTAAATATATTGTTTAGCTGTAACTGTATTTCCGTCAAAAGGTCCTTTGACGCTGGGGGCCACGCTAATTCACTGTCGTATTGACCCGCTAATATTTTTTCTCTCCATAAACCCAACACCCTTGCGCTTGCCTCAGTAACCAGTTCCCGGCCATATTGCTCTATAAGCTTAAGCCCTGTCTTCGTATCAAGAAGGGTGTGCACAGCCGGTAACTGCCGCAGCAAACGGTTCGCATCAACATTAGCCACCTCTATTCCTCCTCTTAGGTATATCGTAAATTCTCACCTATTAACACCTGTGTTAAATCTTAGCCTTGACATCTTTATTTTAATTTTTATTTATCAATTTAACAAGAAATGTGTGCAAAACTCTTGTTTGCACACATTTGCTTTCAGTTCATACTGAAGTATTCGCAAGCTTTTTATGTAATTCCTTAATTAGCTCGACGATCTTAAATGCCGGTTTTATTTTTACTGTTTTCTGCTCAGAGAGTGAGGAGTTTACTTTGCACGTAATTTCCTGTTCTGTGTACTCAACCTTTTCCCCCCCATCAACAAAGCAAAGGGGAGGAAATAGCACACACCACCAGTTGGCTCCCTGTCCTTCTCCGATGACTAGTCTGACTGCTTCATATCTACCGGCCGGCAGGGAAAACATCCCATAGTATTTTGTCGGGAAATCAAACTGGCCATAATACGTTTCAATATTATCCTGACATCCTGCTTCTTGTAAGGTTATTCTTGCTGAATTTTCTATTTGGTACATATTGCTGAGCAATATCCGTCTTGATTCTTCGATATCCTTAGCCCCTTTGAACGCTTCGCTCATTGTTTTAACAACCTCATCACGCACTTGATATTTTAGCGCCTGATCTTTGCTGCTGTTACTGTTGGCTATAATATGCAGCCTGATAAGGGCAGGCGGCTTAGACTCCACTGCTACAGAACTAACTAGGCCTGTACATATAAACGCTATTACCGCTCCAAAAACGATTTTTTTCGCTTTCATATTAGCTCCTCCTCATTTTGATCCCTTAACAGTATAAACAATACGCGGAGTTTCTAATCATCATACAATTGAAGCAAGTTCCTAATTCAGGGGGAGACTTGCGCAGACTTATCTCGGTTCTCAAAAAGGCAGGATGCCCTTTGCTGCTGCAAACAAAAGGACCGCTAAGAAGCGGCCCCTTTGCAAACTATATCTGCCTTTAGCCCATTCCGGTCGGGCAAGGCACCTTAATTGTCTGACCGGTGAAGACTATGTTGGGATTGGTGATCTGCGGATTGACAGCCAGTATCGCCTGGACGGTTACATTGAACTTCCGCGCAACAGTCGAGAGAGTTTCGCCCCTTTGAATCACATAATCAAAGGTTGTTCCCGGAGGACATATCGCTTGTGCTCCGCTGACAGCCGTAACTATTGTAATCGTCTCAGTCTCAGTAACTCTGGCGACGATTTCCAATACGGCAGTCTGACGCCACATCGTAGTTGGGGTAGTGGCAGCGGCCTCTACATTGACATACTCGATACGACCGGTCACATCAACTGTATCTCCGTCCTGTGCTCCCTCAATGTGAACAAACTCGGTAAAAGGCTCCTCGACCGTCAGCTCGCGTAGCTGGTCATCAACTGCGGATACATAGTAGACCTGTTTGTGTAAGTGACCTTTGACGATTACCTTATTCGGGATGACCTCCGTTTCGAGAATCTTGAGTGTCGAGTCAACCTTAGCAATCTTACGGGCAGCAGTCGGCGTCTCAATTGTAGCTACAATATTAACCTGACGGCGGGCTTCCCCTATGATATTTTCAATATTGAACGAGCGTGTCTCGACCTCTGCTCCAGCCACAGCAGTGACAATATTCAGGCTAACTTTTTCAGTGACTTTGGCCCGGACTTCCAAAACAATAGTCTCTTTAACATACTTTTCACCGTTTCTCGTGACAAGTTCACTGTCAATATACTCTATCCTGACGTTTGTGGTGACCACAGCGCCTTCCCGGGCGCCTTCCACATCAACGAAAACACTAAAGGGCACATCAGCGCTAAGCTCTTTGACCTCTCTCCCCGGATCGATAACATAATAAATCTGTTTGTGAATATTGCCTTTCACGACGATCTTGTTCGGTAAAATTTTTTCTTCAACATCACGAATCTCCGCATCAATGCTCTTGATCTTTACCGCGTTGGGAGTGGGCAACTTGATAAAATCGTCTCGGATACTGTGTTGCTGGCGGCCTCTGCCAATAACATTATCAATTTCGATTGTCTGGAAGGTAGGTGTAATCCCAACTCCTTCAACATTTGTCACAACATCAATTTCCAGCGTTTCAATGATCTTGGCCCTTATCCGGAGAATACAGGTCTGTTGGAACACCAGATGACAGTTATTGTTGTTATTGTTATTGTGTACTTTGACAGCTTCGACGTCACAATACTCAATATCCACGTTGACAATAGCATCCATGTCCGGCATTGCGCCGTCAATATGGACAAACTCCGTAATCCTCTCGTCAGGCACAGAGTATTCCTGTACATCCCCCGTGATGCATTCGACGTAATATATCTGTTTGTGCAAAACCGCTTCTACAATGATTTTGTTATCGATAATCTTGTATTCCACATCCCGGATATGACTATCAATACTTTCTATTTTCTTCGCAAGTACCGGCAGGGTTATGTCTCTTACGACATTAACCTGTTTTGTTGCCTCGCCTATAACGTTCTCCACCCTTATTTTCGTGGTGGTCACATTAATAGCCATCATACTCATAGTCCACAAGTCCTCCTCTCATCTTTTTATATTAATTCACTTAAGTATATGCTGTACTTTGAGTTTTGTGCCTAAAATCTCTCTTATAAACTCTCTAATAATCACGAAAAGAAAAACGGTTGCCAACGAGCATGTCAACAACCGGAAATAGCTTTAATGTTTTGATAAAATAAAAAACTGCTGATTATCAGCAGCTGCGAGACTTAATATTTATATCCTCATCCCCGCGAAAAACTGTCAACTGAACAGCATCAGTCAGGATGTCGGCGTAACTGAACGTTACGCGGCGTTCGACCTGTTTTTCCTCGAGGCGTATAACAAAAATGTTCGGATAAGTACTCTCCAAAACCCCAGTTTTTTCGATTACTTTCTTCCTACCTCTGTTTGCCCGAAGTCTTATTTTGTCTCCTACAAACGGTTCTAAATCCCTTTTGATATCAGCTAAGACTTTCCTTGCAGACAATAAATCACCTTCTTTCTGCATCAACGGACTAATTATAACATTTTCTATCTCAGCTGTCAAATTATATATCTGATTATTATACTAGAGTAAAATACCGGATGTCAACAAATATTTTGGGCTTTAGCTTAAGTTTATTGAATGCTAAAGCCCCTCTGTTTGTCCGATGACTACCGCCGCTAAGACTCCTCTCCTCTTAAACGGATTTTCAATATGGGGATTTAGGGAACCCCATCCGGAGGCAGCCGCGCGTTTCAATACCGCCTATCCCTTCTAATCCGGTAATAGTATTATGGATAACATCCCTTACGACCAGCGTATCGTAAATCGAGCTATACGCCAGCTTCTCCACAACAAAAACAGGATCAAAAGCATGAATTAAAACTCTTTGCGGTGAACTGGCATAATTTGCTCCCGCCTCGATTAAAGCTTCATAATAAGATTGACAGGCTCCCGCAAAGATAATTAAATCATCGCGCCCCGGTTCATACTCCCGTGCTTTGCGGACCGCTTCAACGAAATAATTGGATTTTCGATAATTACTAATCTCCCTGAAATTCTTGGTATTGTTTAATAAACCATCATGGCCGGTGAGTACCAGAATATCCGGAGTGTACTTTTTTAAATAGTTTATGACTTCCTCCGGCTGTTTATCCTCTTCAACGAAGAACCCATAGGCAGGGATATTAAGCTGAGAATAAGTAGCCTTGCATAAATCCAGATAATCCTTGTCACCATCTAAATGCAGTACGGTTCCGGGCAATTCATAATGCTCAGGTTCTTGAGACCTCATAGCAGTTGTTGCAGCTTTCTCACCCCTAAAAAAAACCCTGGATTTATCCTCAACCCTTCGTTCAAAAATTCTGCGCATACACTCACTGTTTTTTTTAATAAACTCTTGCCGCATCTTACTAATCTCAGAAGGGCTCTTCTTTTCAACGTCACTTTTAGGAGCCTCGGCGTAAAGACGCACATCCAGACCACGTAAACAAACTCTATCCTCATTAATGCCTATAATCTTAAATAAAATATCATTCCCATGTGAAGGCCGGGCGACAATATCCCCGATCTCTAAATTACTGCTCATGTCGTAACTCCTCCCCTATTTACCTGTGATTATTTTATGTAATAAAACCCACGATGGTTCAATAAATAGTTTTGGACAGCCAATGCACCTACTTGGTCATCCTCTCATAAGATGATAAAGAGACTTAAAAATTGGAGGGAGGTTATATGTGGATTGGCATTGTCCCTGCATATAATGAAGCCGAATCAATTACACAGGTAATAAACACCTTGCTCCTAGCTAATATTGACCTAATTATTCTTGTGGCTAACGGCTGTACCGATAATACCTGTGAACTCGCAGCCCGCACAGCAGCGCCACCGGCACTGCAGATAATCTCTTTTCCTGAGCCGATAGGCATTGACATGCCCAGAGCGATTGGCGTTGCTGTCGCTAAGCAATTCCAGCCAGCAGGTGTCATCTTTGTTGACGGTGATATGAAAGGAGATTTAACGGAAACGGTTCTTAATCTTATCGATGGTATTAAGCAAGGATTAGATATGGCCTTGACAAACTGTTATCCTTATGTCACCCGGCGTTCTGATTTAGCCGTCACAGTCCTGCAAGAACGCAGCATCCTAAATCGCAAGCTCGGCCTTTACAACAAACTGGGGCTTGCCTCCCCGAGCCATGGTCCACATGCAGTCTCTAGGCGCTTTCTTGAGTGTGTGCCTTTAAAAGCGTTCGCTATCCCACCTCTTTCCCTGGCCATCGCCGCATTGAACAACCTGCAAATCGGTGTTACCGCCGCTATTCCCCATGATCTGTTAGGTTCAGATACACGCAGCAGCTATCACGCCGATCTCATTGCCCACACTATCATTGAAGATTGTCGCCAGGCGTTTAGATATATTGATGGTGAACCACTCGCTAAAGTTCTAAATCAAACCCCTGAGCCAGATGGCTATAGAATACAACGGCGCTTTGATCTGCTAACCGGCTTTTAACCAAAAAGAAGGCCTGCATTATTTTTAAATGCAGACCTTCTTTACTTTTTCTACGAAAAAATCTTTATTTTCACTTTAAACTCCAAATACATGGTTACCAATACGCTTAATAATTGAACGTGTCCAAATCCATTTGCTTGTTGACTTCGCCGGATTCCAGTAATACAATGCTCCATTCGAGGGATCTTTGCCGGCGAGAGCTTCTCGGGCTGCTTTTATCGCCGTAGCATCCGGCGTAAGATATATCTGTCCATCTGCCACAGCCGTAAAAGCGAGATTTTCAAAAATTACTCCTTTAATCGTATTCGGGAATTTCGAGCTTTGCATGCGGTTGATAATAACAGCCGCTACGGCAACCTGTCCGGTATATGATTCTCCACGGGCTTCACCGTATACCGCCCTGGATAACCAGTATATGTCATCCTGACTATCCGGCCCATTGCTCCTTGACGCAGTGTCGCCGCCAGGCACCTTCAGCGTCTGCCCGGTCTTAATCATATCACCTTTTAAACCATTATCTGCTTTTAATCTTTGTATGGTTGTATCATATTTTTTACTGATAGAAAACAGGGTTTCTCCAGCTTTTACGGTGTATTTGTCAGGAGCCATCACCGGCGATACTACAGCAAACATGAAAATGAATAGAAGAACAACCGCAGTAAAGGCCTGGCTGTAAATCATGCTCCTTTTCCGAGCCCTGCTTACTGAGATGGTATCAGCATTCATTTTTAACATCGAATCATCCTTTCTTAGATAACGACTTATGTTTTTTATTAAGTTGTCGGTTTAGGCTTATTATAGCAAATTTGTCTGCCGAAATGAAGAGGCAATGTCTTCCATTATACCTGTACTTATGCCTCCCAGGCATTGGCTAGCCTGGCGAACTCCTGTAAATCCAGTGTTTCGCCGCGTCTTTTTCCGTCTATTTGTGATTTGTTAAGAATCGCGAGCACCTGTTCTTTCGTCCAACCCGGCTCTACGGTCCCAAGCGCGTTATTTAACGTTTTTCTTCTCTGCCCAAACGCAGCTTTAATTATCTTAAACATCAGCTGTTTATTGTTGACGGCTACTACCGAATGACTTCTTTTCTTTAAACAAAGCACTGCGGAATCTACGTCTGGCGTAGGATTAAAGAGATGACGCGGCACTTTAAACAGAATCTGAGGCTCTGCATAATACTGTACTGCCAGAGTTAGCGCCCCATACTCTTTTGTCCCCGGGCGCGCAATCAGTCTTTCGGCAACCTCCCACTGTACCATAATAACCATTAGGTCAATATGATATTCATTTTCAAGAATATTCATAAGGATCGGCGTAGTAATGTAATACGGGAGATTGGCAACGATTTTATACGGCCTCGTAAAATTATGCTCTTGGGTTAATTTATCGAGGTCCAGTTTGAGAATATCGCCGTGTATCACGGTCACATCTAATCCTGCCAGCGTTTCCTGTAAGACAGGAAGCAGCGCAGCATCTATTTCTACCGCTAATACACGCGCGCCGCTTTCCGCTAAAACTCTCGTGAGCGTTCCTGCTCCCGGTCCGATTTCAACAATACAATCATCCGGGGAGATAAGAGCGCCCGCAGCAATCTTTCGCAATAAGTTCTTGTCTAAAAGGAAATTTTGTCCCCATTTTTTTTTGAAACAAAATCCATGCTTTTTTAAGATATCCATAGTCCTAGACCCCGTTGTTTCAGCCAAGTCTCCTCACCCCTTCAAAACAGCATCCAACGCCGTTTGAAATTCCTCTGCAGTAATACCGTATGCATTCAAACGGTTTAAAAACTGCTTCGCATTAGTCTGCCCAAGGCCAAGCATCATGCCTATTTGATAGCGGAGTTCTCTTGAACAGGATTGCCCGGTAAGCCGATGTTTGTATAAGTCCTCTGCCGTATAACGCACCTTCCTGGTTTCTTCTGTCACTTTTGCAATACTCAATGCGTCAATTATCTCTTTTACAGAAGCGTATTCCACTCCAATTCTTTTTTTGCGGGGATTGTCATTTTTCTGGCTTAGATAGGCATGTCGGCAGCCCGGTACCGCTTCATCAATAATTCGTCTGATTTTCTCGCCGGGATAATCAGGGTCGGTGAAGATTATGACTCCACAGCGTTTCTGAGCGGTACTTATAAGCTCAAGCGTCTGTCTGGTAATACCCAGCCCATTTGTTGTGATAACCTCGACTTGTATCGCCCGCTTTACGGCAGCCTCATCATCCTTGCCTTCAACTACAACTACTTCTTTAAACAAAACCTTATTCTCCTAACAAAACAAATTGTGGGTTATAAACCATATCTATACTATAATTATTGTCCGGATTTAGCAAGGGCGCTATTCCAAGATATAGACATTGACTTCACGGCGGCCCCATCTAAGGCATTCCTTTTCTGTCTCCATAAACAGGTCGATTATCTTTCCTTTAATCATTCCGCCTGTATCCTGGGCTATTCCAAAGCCATAACCGTCAACCCACATTTTGCTGCCAAGAGGGATTTCCGTTGGGTCTACGGCAATCGTCCCGATACGCGGGTAGACCCCGGTAAAAGTTGTATTACCCGTATGCGTATAGGCAGTGGCCTGCAGCGTCATCATTTTACGCGGCTTAAATGTACCGCGCGAGGAAACTACCTGTGTTCCTTTCGTTCCGAGAGCTGTTATCTCCGGTACAACCGCCTTAAGTGTTTCCGTATTAATTACAAACTGTCCGGTTTCAAGACCATTTTCTTTTTGAACAAGCATGACCCTCCTGATTAATCCGTTTTCACCCTGCTGTACAAGTTTAGTCTCACCCTTTTTTAGCTGCGGTTCAAGCACTTGCTGCCGCTCAAAAGGTATTACTTCATCCAATTCCAACAGCTCTCTTTTTACCCTGATAACAGCTAGACGGACCGGGGTCTTCTCTTTATTAATCGTTCCAATGACTTTATCGAGCGGTTCCAAGCTTATGCCCGCTGCCCTCACTACCTCCTTAACATCAAAGGAATAATGACTAAGGTTATATTGCCTGGTATCCGCCTCTATTACGAAAGGCACACTTTTTTGAACGATAATTAATTCACCTGGTTTTAAAATATGATCAGGGGCCGGTTTAATGAAATCCCCTTCATGCCAGACGATATCTTGCTCACGCAAGAGCCCCCCTACCGTAACACAGCGCGTAACGCCGCCTATTTCTAGTCCGTCATAATTGATGACTACCTGCTTTTCCCCCTGCAAAAACCAACTGAGAAAAAGAAAAGCTAATAATACCAATAATACCGTTCCTTTTAATTTAAGGTTTTTCACCAGAATAAACATATTACTTACCCCTCTTTTTAAAGCTAGTTCTTAATTCAGCGGGGGATTCTTTTCTCCCCCACAATTGACATATACCTTTTAGTATGTCCACTCAGTATATATTCTATTCTGAATTAACCGAAACGTTACAACTGCTCTAAACAGGCGGGGTATTTAAGTTGTCGGTCCTGCAACGCGCAAAATAAAAAGAGGGCCATTTCAGACCCCCTTGTCTTATTTTATTCCAAATATTTTTTTACCATTTTCCAGCGTTGCCCTTGCAACAGTCTCAACAGGCAACCGCCTTAGCTGGGCAATCATCTCCGCCGTTTTTAGGACATGCAGCGGTTCATTCCTCTCACCCCTGAACGGTATCGGCGCTAGGTAGGGGCAATCGGTTTCAATGAGCAAATACTCAAGCGGCACCATTTTCGCAACCTCCTGGGCTTTCTGAGCATTATGGAAGGTAACCGGTCCGGCCAGCGAGATATAAAAACCTAGCTTGATAATCTCCCGGGCTAGCGGCCAATTGCCCGAATAGCAATGGAAAACCCCGCCGACATCCCGGGCTCCTTCTTCTTTGACTATATCAAAAACATCCTGGTGCGCGTCCCTGTCATGAATTATAACCGGCAGTTTCAATTCCCTCGCAAGCGCTATCTGGCGGCGAAAGGCCTGCCGCTGGATGTCCTGCGGAGAATGGTTCCTGAAATAATCCAGTCCCATTTCACCAAGGGCTACTATCTTTGGATTGTTTTCGGCCATTGTTTTCAGCTCCAAAACAGCCTCTTCGTTCAAATCACTGGCATCATGCGGATGCATACCGACAGACCCGTAGATAAAATCATATTTCTTGATTAATCCTACAGTTTGCCGGGCCATCTGCAGGTTATAGCCGACATTGACAATCAACTCCACCCCTGCATTCTTTGCCCGTTCTATAACCTCGCCTTGATCCTTCATGAACTGCAGGTCATCAAGATGAGCATGAGTATCAAAATACATCCTGTCATTCCCCCTGAAAATTACCTGTTGGGCTTTTTCGACGCCCCGACACTACTTAACTCTGCTGCCGGAGGTGATATCCTTAGTCACCGTCAGGACTTCGAGTACATCACCGTCAGAAGCCGCAAGGATCATGCCCTGCGAGGTTATACCCCTGAGCTTGGCCGGTTTCAGATTGGCGACGACAATGACCTTCTTGCCCACCATTTCTTCAGGGCTGTAACTTTTGGCTATCCCGGAGATGAGCGTGCGTGTTTCGTCCCCTATTTTTATTTCAAGTTTAAGAAGCTTTTCAGTCTTCTCCACTTTCTCACAGGCTAACACCTCCGCAACCCGTAAATCAATTTTTGCGAATTCCTCTATCGATATCTCTTCAGCAACAGGTTGCCCCTTAGCTTTTTCGACCTGAACTTTGGTCTGTTCGGTTATCTCCTGATTACTCGTTGCCTGAACTCCGTTATCCACGGTGGTCATCTCCTTTTTCTCTTCTATCCGCGGGAAGAGGGCTTCTTTTTTTGTCACCCTTTGACCGGGCTTGGTCTGTCCCCAGGCCGTCGCGGCCCAGTTTTCATTCTCCTGCCCACTCTCTCCGGTTTGTGCCCAAACGAGTGCAGGTATTCCCGGCATCGCAGGGGTGATCATCACAGTGATAATGCGGATACTTTCCATAAGATTATACAAGACCGTACCCAGCCTGTCTTTCTGTGCAGGGTCCTTGACCAGCGCCCACGGCATAGTTTCATCGATATACTTGTTCGCCCGGTTAAC
Source organism: Peptococcaceae bacterium UBA6129 (assembly GCA_002422465.1). Lineage (GTDB taxonomy): Bacteria > Bacillota > Peptococcia > DRI-13 > UBA6129 > UBA6129. The sequence continues at coordinate 24,767 of DIVP01000077.1, forward strand.
GAGACGCCAGATGCTGTTTAAGGCATTCGCAAAATCCAGTTTGTCCATATATGCTGCCGCTTCACCGGGAATTGCCGCTGCGAGCGCGAGCAATTCCCGGTCATAATCGCCCTCGGCGCCCGGTGCGGGTATCACTCCGTCATAGTATTTTTCGACCATCGCGACGGTACGGGAGACAAGGTTGCCATAATCGTTAGCCAAATCCATATTAACCCTCTGAATCAGCGCATCCTCTGAATAATAGCCGTCAGCGCCAAGTGGAATCTCGCGGAGCAGGAAGAAACGGATGATGTCCGCGCCATATTTTTTAATTAAAATGACCGGATCAACGACATTGCCCTTTGATTTCGACATTTTCCCCGAGTCCAAAAGCAGCCAGCCATGCCCAAAGATCTGCCCCGGCAGCGGCACTCCGGCCGCCATGAGAATAGTTGGCCAAATAACAGCATGAAACCTGACTATATCCTTGCCGACGAGATGAATGTCCGCCGGCCAGTATCTTTGGTACAGATCGTCATTTTCAGAACCGTAGCCGAGGGCTGTAATATAGTTCGACAGAGCATCAAACCAGACATAAATAACATGCTTTTCATTTATAGGCACCGGAATACCCCAATTAAAGGTAGTCCTCGAAATACAAAGGTCCTCAAGGCCGCTCTTAATGAAATTTATCATTTCGTTCCGGCGAGTGACAGGCTGAATAAAGTCCGGGTTGGCCTCGATGTGCTCAAGGAGGCGGTCCTGGTATTTGGACATCCGGAAAAAGTAGCTCTCTTCTTTAACGAGTTCAACCGGACGCTGGCAATCCGGACAAAGCTTCTCGTCTCCTACCTGCCGCTGGGTGAAGAAGGTTTCGCACGGTGTACAGTACCAGCCTTCATATTCAGAGCGGTAAATATCACCCTGTTCATAAATCTTCTTAAAGATGCCCTGGACCGCGCTTTTATGCCTTTCTTCGGTCGTTCTGATAAAATCGTCGTTCGATATCTTCAATTCCCGCCACAGGCGCTTGAAACCCTGGACAATTGCATCAACGTATTCCTGAGGTTCTTTTCCGGCAGCCCTGGCGGCACGCTCAATTTTTTGGCCATGCTCATCCGCACCAGTTAAAAAATAGGTGTCATACCCGCGCATTCTTTTGTAACGCGTCATCGCATCGGCCATCACCGTTGTCAGGGCATGCCCGATGTGCAGGTTAGCACTCGGATAATATATCGGTGTCGTGATGTAAAATGTCTTCTTTCCCATCGCAAATACCTCCCTAAAAAAATAAAGCCCTCATCCATCCAGGGACGAAAGGCTTTTGCCTACCGTGGTACCACCCTGCTTTAGCTAAATCTTAGCCCTCAGCAAGTCTTCTCGACTCTGACGCGATAACGTACGTCAACCCGAACCTGATCCGGAACCATCTTCGGTAAAGCTCTCTACAGGCTCTCACCGTCCCTGCTCGCTTGAAGAGTACCTTTTCCCTACTCATTCCATCATCTCATTTATCCAGCTTTACTATTTTAAATATTAGCCTTTAAACTATCTCTAAGAAAATTATATCCTACTATATGAGAAAGTATAATTAAGAAATTAACCGGTTGTCAAGACTTTCCTGTCGGCAAGGCAATAAAAGGAGATGAAATCAGCAAAATACAAATATTATGAAAAACTTGTAGGTTTTGTATTGACTTATAATGGAATTATTGTTATCATTTAGTCGTACATAATTTGTCGAATTTTGATGAAGAAAGGAGATGCATGTATGAAATCTACCGGTATCGTAAGAAAAGTAGATGAGTTGGGTCGTGTGGTAATTCCTATCGAACTTAGACGTACTTTGGGCATTGATGAAAAGGATGCTCTCGAAATCTATGTCGATCAAGAGAAGATAATTCTCAAAAAATATGAACCGGCCTGTGTCTTCTGTGGCAGCGCTGACTATGTTCAGCATTTTCGCGGTAAGCTCGTCTGTAAGGAGTGTGCCCAGGCTATGGCGGCCAACGCCTAAGGGTAGGCAATAAAAGTTTTTATACGCAAAAAACAGGCGCGGAAATCCTGCCCTGTTTTTTTACTGTCTAAATGACAATCTTAATTATTTCCCTGCTTTATTTATTAACCTGTTATACAGGTCACGTCTGGATACTCCTGACGCTTTCGCCGTTTCTCTGATTGCTTCGCTTTTGCTTTGACCTTGAGCAACCAGACGGTCAACCTCATGCTCGAGCTCTTCCCAGAGAGGGGGTGCAGCCGCCTGTGGGCTTTTACCAGCAATTACCGCTGTTATTTCCCCTTTGATAACCGGTACATCCCGGTATGAAGCCAGAACTTGACTGAGAGTTCCCCTTTTATATTCCTCGTGGATCTTCGTTAACTCTCTGGCCACACAACACTGTCGGTCGCCCCATGTTTCGAGGATATCCTCGAGGGTTTCGACAAGGCGATGCGGACTCTCATAAAATACAAGCGTCTTCGGTTCCTCTTGCATTTGCGCGAGGAGCTTTTTTCTTTCTTTTTTTCCCCTGGCAAAAAAACCCAGAAAGACAAAACCTGCCGTATCAAGCCCCGAGGCCACCAATCCGGTCAATACGGCGGAAGCTCCCGGTATCACGGATATCTTTAGTCCTTCGTCGATACACTGTTTGACGAGCTCGCTGCCGGGATCAGAAATACCCGGCATCCCGGCATCAGATACAAGGGCAATGTTTTTCCCGTTTTTTATTTCATTGATAAGACTCTGTCCTTTGATATGCTTATTGTATTCGAAATAGCTCGTGATTGGTTTTTTTATCTCATAATGATTTAAGAGTTTTTGGGTATGACGCGTATCTTCAGCAGCAATCAGATCTACACTTTTTAAGGTCTCCAATGCCCTGACGGAGATATCCTGGAGATTTCCGATTGGCGTCCCAACCAAAAAAAGCGAGCCTATAGGCTTAGCTTCCACCGAGATTCCCCCCCTTGCCATACCACTTTAGTATTTCCTGGGTGTATTTGCCCGGTTCACGGTAAACTGTCAATGGGGGTAAAACCTTTAAATCGGGAGCCGCATTTTTCCGGGCTTCTAATAATACGTGCTGCGCAGGCCTGTCGATAAAGGCATGGATGAACCGCATTCTGCGCGGCTCCAGATGATATTCTCTCAGCAGCCGACATATCTCGGGCAATCGTTCAGTGCGATGGACAATCGCAAACCGCCCTTGATAGTTCAAAAGCTTGGCCGCACAACTTACAACGTCTTCAAAAACGCAGGTCAGTTCATGACGAGCCACTGCCCTGCTTGTTTGCCCGCTCGGTTTACCATCTTCTACAGACCAGTAGGGCGGGTTCGCAGTTACCAGCGTATATGTCCCGCCGCCAATTCTTTTATGAATATCCCGGATATCTCCCGCTACAATCTCAATTACATCAGTCAACCCGTTTAGTTTAACGGAGCGGACGGCCATTTCAGCCATATCCTCCTGGAGTTCAATACCGGTAACCCGAAGGTTTTTAGCTCTTGTACTCAAGATATGAGGTATTATCCCCGTTCCGGTTCCTATATCAACTATCTTGTCACCTTCTTTTACAGTGGCAAAATGAGCCAAGAGAACAGCATCGAGCGTAAAACGAAACCCTTCTTTTTTCTGGATTAACTTTAGCCCCTGAATTAGTAAATCATCAAGGGTTTCATCGCTATCAAACATATCTCTCTCCTGTAAAATACTAAAAACTGCGCAGAAAACCCATACAGAACAGGCAATCTCCCTGCCGACTTTGGCCGAAATGGAGATGACAGATGTGAAATCCATCCTCGTAAAGCCGAGCCAGATTATCATAGCCCTGCCCCTGGATCTTTTTGACATTAGCTTCTACGTTGGCCTTGTCCTCATCAGTATAACTGCATAGCTCACGCCGTAATCTCTCGTTTTCTTCTTCGAGCTTATATGCCAGCATTTTCAATGCAGTAATTTCCTCGAGCATGCTTTGTTGAATCTGTTCTAACTTAATTAGTCGTTCAGTTATATTCATAACTTTATTGCCTCCTGCAGCCGCCAGATTCTTACGATTTCTCTTTTTCTTTTCTCTCTAGCTCAAGCAGTTCATCGTCCAGGCACTCTTCGAGAAACACGTCCTCCGTCGAAGCAGGGATGACTGGCGCCTGGGATCTTTTTTTATTACATTCATAGCAGTCGTTCTCATACTTCAAACAACACATTAGACGTCCGCAGATTCCTGATATTTTCGTCGGATTCAGAGAAAGATTTTGTTCTTTGGCCATCCGTATCGAAACAGGCTCAAAATCGCCGAGAAAAGAAGTACAGCATAACACCCTGCCGCATGAACCAATCCCGCCAATCATTTTTGCTTCATCGCGTACACCGATTTGCCGCAGTTCAATACGCGTCCGAAAAACAGAGGCAAGGTCTTTAACGAGTTCTCTGAAATCAACGCGGCCTTCCGCTGTAAAATAGAAAATTACTTTGCTGCCGTCGAAAGTATATTCAACATCTACGAGCTTCATCGGCAGCTGATGTTCTTCAATTTTTTTTGAACAAACACTGCGGGCTTCATCCTCTTTTTTCCTGTTCTGCTTTAACTGCGCCTCATCCTCGGGTGTGGCAATCCGGATTACCTTTTTAAGCGGCAAAACAACTTCATCATTGGACATCTGGCGCATCTCAATAACAACCTTCCCAAACTCCAGCCCGCGGATGGTCTCAACAATAACATTTGCATCCTCGGCAATCTCAAGATTGTCCGGGTCAAAATAGTATACTTTTCCGGCAGGTTTAAACCTGACTCCTACAACCTTAACCAACGGGGTCAATCCCCCTCTCTTTTTCTTCTATTTGGTGCAGCTTCAAAAAAAGAACATCTAAAATTAAGCGGGTATTCCCATTATTTAGCATAAAATAATGGGCTTTATTAATCTCCTCCAGAGCAGCACAGCAGGTTGCTTTACCATAATACCCTTCGTGTAACGTTTCCGCCTTTAGTATCACATCCTGCTCCCCGACCGCCTGCCGGACGAGCCTGTCACGATAGATGGTGGCCAGTAAATTTAACATTATCTCTGTCCGTGATTTATCTTTCTCAAGTATTTCAGACCAGCCTAGAATCTTTTGGTAACCTCCATGCTTTAGATCCTGCATCAATTGTATCACATTATGCAAGAGCTGTTGGAAATCTGCATCCCGCACAAGTTCGAGAGCTCTTTTTGCCGAACCCCTGGCCAAACTCAATGGGATTGAGGTCTCAATCCCTTGCTTAACCAGAATATCGGCAAGGACATTTTCATCTAAAGGCACAAAAGAAATTGCCTGTGTACGCGATAAGATGGTTGACGGTAGTTTTTTCGTATCCTCCACCATTAAAATAAACACCGTATCCTCCGGGGGTTCTTCCAGTATTTTCAACAGGCAGTTCGCCGCTTCAATCGTCATCAAATGAGCGTCATCAATCATTATAACCTTAAATCTTCCTTCGTAACAACGGTAATATGCCTTCTCTTGTAACTTGCGCATCTGCGAGATTTTAAGCGCAGCCCCGTCAGGTTCTATTTTCAGCAAGTCCGGATGATTACCTGACTTTATTTTACGGCAGTTATCACATTCTCCGCAGGGGTCATCCCCTTGCCGTCTCTCGCAGTTCAAAAGTTGCGCAAAAATTGTGGCTGTTTTATTTTTCCCGACGCCATCTGTGCCGTAAAACAGGTAGGAATGTGAGATGCGTCCCGTTTTTACAGCTGATTTTAGTATTTTAACCGCATGGTTTTGACCGTGAACTTCAATAAATCCCATCTTACACTCCATTTTTCTCAAGAATATAAATCTATAACCAGCCCACGAATATAATCTAATTTTTTGAGGATTTTCAACGGCTCTTTTTGTTTTGCCAGCACCAGTTTGGAGAGCTCTTCGAGTTCGCGGTTAATCAACTCAACCCTCTGAAAGATTTTTGTCTTCCCGTGACTGCTCAGCCCCATCTGCTCCTTTATCTCGTAAGCTTTACCGGAAGTCTCGCGCAGAAAACCCCTGAGAGTATCCTGATAAGCTTTCAAATCGTAAATTGAAAAGCTCTTGGCCAGCCTTTGCCCGCATTCATCTAATTTATCAAGCAGTTCTGTTAATCCCTTCTGGTCATCAAAAGAGTGATATGTTTGCAGAACATCGGAAAACTCCGGCTCTGTTGACCCGGTAATTTTTTGCAGACCGACATTTTTAGTAGAGGAGATCAGGTTTTCCGTACGTTGTTTATTCCTTATGCGCATATTCGTTTTACACCTTTATGCTTTTTTCAACATCAACAACGAATATAGTCGCCCCCCCAGCCGCTATTTCTAACGGATAGGTTGCAAAAGGTTCAGCAGGCCCAGGCAGTGAGGCGATCGGTGTCACCAGCTGCTTTCTGGACTGGCAGATCGTGCTGATAATAGCAATAACATCATCAACCTGCTCCTCTTCAACACCAATCAGCATGGTCGTATTCCCTTCCCTGAGAAAACCTCCTGTACTCGCAAGCTTTGTAGTACGGTATCCCTTCTGAACAAGCCCATTCAGTAACGGCGATGCATCTGTATCTGATATTACGCTAATAACTAACTTCATGCTGCATTCCCCCTTTATATTAACCTTACCACAATTACCCTTATCTATGTTTTTTAAATTATTTTATACTTTTTTCAGCACCGTAATCATGTCATCCGGTAACACTCCATGTATCGGAAATCCACAGCTCTTAGCCCAGTGTAGATAATCCAAATGCTGTAACTCGATTAGCTGCCCCGGCCAGACTAGCGGAATACCAGGAGGATATACAGTCATGGGTTCGCCGGCAATTCGCCCGACGCTTTGCGTCATGGGGATTTCTTCGCTTTCCGTCCCAAAGACCTCGCGCGGAGTTAAGCTGAGTCTGACATTTTCGTCATAGATACTGGCCGGTTTGCTCAATACCTCCTGAGACTTTTTCCGTTCATGAACGCATATATCTGCCAACGCTTTAGTCAATCTTGTGACATCCGCGCTGCTGTGCCCAATGGTCAGCATAATTAGTATGTAGAAATAGTCGCTTAATTCCACCTCTATACCATAGTTCTTTCTGAGGATTGCCGCAAGTTCCCACCCGGTCAGGCCAAGGCCATTCGCCGAAAGGACGAGCTTAGTAGGATCGCAATACCAGGGTTCTTTTAGTTCATCGGCAAAAATGCGGTACCCCGGCAGATTTCTAATGCTTGTGTTCAGCTCCTGGGCAAGCTGAAAAGTTTTTTCAACCATTAAGCCGCCTTTAGTTCGCATTTGACTCTGCACACAATCTAAAGATGCCATTAGCAAATAGGAAGGGCTCGTCGTTTGCAGGATATCTAATGCTCTCCGAACTGGTTTTATCCATGCTTCTTTGTTAATATGTAGCATACTGGCCTGGGTTAACGCCCCCAGCGTCTTATGAGTGCTTTGCACAACTATATCGGCTTTGTGTTTTTGAGCAGAAAGAGGTAGCCTATCCTGAAAATATAAATGAGCGCCATGTGCTTCATCTGCAATTAGCGGAATCCCCTTTTTATTTGTTATTTTCAGCATTTGCGAAATATCCGAACCTACCCCGTGGTAGGACGGCTGGGGTAGTATAACAGCCTGGGCGTCCGGGTTCTCTTCAATTTTCGGTACGATTTTTTCTGTGGGCGTTCCCAGCGCGATCCCCCATTCATAATCCACTTCGACCGGTGCGATAACAGGATATCCTCCGCTTAAAACAAACGCGTTCAATATCGAAATATGGGCTTGTCTTGAGACAATGATTTTTCCACCAGCCTTGTTTACGGCAAGTATAGCCGCCTGAAGGCCAACCGTAGACCCGTTAACTAAAAAAAAGGTTTGTCTGGCGGCAAAGAGTCGTGCAGCCATATCCTGAGCTTCTTTTATACATCCAACCGGGTTTTTAAGGTTGTCCAGGTCAAAGAGCTCAGTCAAATCCATCTCTAATAAATATTTTCGGATTTCTTCGTTGTATTCCTCACTGCATCCTTTGCCTTGTTGATGCCCAGGGGTATGAAACCCAGTCTTTCCTTGACTTATATGCTTTGCAATTTTATCGAACAACGGTGTATTCATCAAATCGGCAAGCCTCTTAACACTTATTTTTTATGTAACATTTTGTTGTTGCAGATAAATTTTATCATAAGTTCCTTTAATCTACTAGAAAGATACTAAATCAATATTCTAATCCAGGGTAAACTAAGGATACAACATATCGTAAGGAGCATGCTATGATTGAAAAAGCAAAAACCCCGCTTAACGCAACTGCTCTTTCTAAAAAATACAAATGTGATGTCAATAGATTAATCCGTAGCTGGAAGAAAGGAAAAACCGACTTTGAAATTGCAAGTTCACTCGGAATTGATATGCTGACAATTCTGCAGGTCAGAAGAGAAATCACCTGCATTTGTGAAAAAGAAAGGCAAAGAATGCCAAGAGAGTATTTGTCTTTAACACCGAAACAAAAAAATCCCCGGTAAATATACTTTACCGGGGCTCTTAATTACCATAGCTGCCCATCTTTAAAGAGCACACGACGCAATTTGGCAATTGTTAAGTAGTATTCTTCTTCTTTTTCAGGCTTGCTTTTGATTAATTCATCCTCACATTCATTGCAGATAAATATTCCCCTCAGGAAGAACCCGCTGCAAAAACCCTCCTTGGGAACTTTGTTGCAAAGAAAACAGACAGGAACAACTTTTCTTTTAACGTCCCTATTTAAGTTTAAATATTTAGTATCATATGCTTTATTCATTAGTTCACTCCACCATATCAATGTCTTCACATGAAGTTTTATTTCCTGTGGCATATATATAAGATATTCTGCACCACTCGTCACGGTTCTAATCATTTATGTAAGTTGTGCAGGTAAATACTTCCGTTAATTATTTTACAACCTAAAAGAGACTGCTTCATAACGTTAATTATGAAACAGTCTCTTTTGTTTGGTCCTGGCGACGACATACTCTCCCAGATCAGGTGATCAAGTACCATCTGCGCTGAAGGGCTTAACTTCCGTGTAGGATGGGAACGGGTGATGACCCCTTTCTCAAATCGTGATACACATCTCCATACTGCGTTGCTCCGCGGTCCGGCGATGCTCACATACGCTTCGCCAAAGTATGCTCCGCTCGCCGTACCTTGAGCGCCTTGTTTGGCTCGTGTCTGACGATTTTCGCCTAGTTTACTTATTTCAAAAACACTTTAAATAAAAAAGAGACTGACTCATAAATGAGTCAGTCTCTTTTTTGTCCTGGCGACGACATACTCTCCCA